>JAOPYH010000428.1 GCA_025964715.1 Streptosporangiaceae bacterium
CGCGGAGGTCCGCCGACGTCGCGTCAGGCCGCTGACCTGCGAATCTGTACATGGACGGACTCGGGCGGACCCCCGTCCGAGGGACTTTTAATCCGCGGGTTGAGGGTTCGATCCCCTCGGGGCCCACCGCGCAAGGCGCTGACCAGGCGTTATGTCCGCTAAAGCGATGTGTGCGGCTGCGCGCACCGGCCTGCAACACCTTTTACCCCCATTTTATGACGCACGGGCCTCAGGAACTCGACCGCCCTCGTCATGGCTTGGGGGTCCAGGTCTTCCTGCTGGCGCTGAGTCTCCTAGCGCCACGGCGTGGCGCATCCACGGGCGCGAGCACGGGCCGAGCGGTCAGCGGTGTGGTGAGTGCGCGTCGTCGGGCTCGACGGTGCGCGCGCTGAGGTAGGCGTCTAGGTCGGAAGTCAGTGCACCCGGCGGCAGGCTCGTCATCTGGGAGCCCTCCCAGGATCTTCGGAACATCACGAGGCGGCTCGGGACGGATGGTGTGGGGCGGACGAGGCACCCGCGCCCACTGGGGCAGGGCAGGTGGCGGCGTCGTCGAGCGGGCTCGCGCGAGGCGCCGCCCCTGCCTGCGCTCCACGAGGAGTCCTAGCGGCGCACGACCTCGGTCGCGTACCGCGCCATCACCTCGGCGACGGCCATGGGGTCGAGTCCTCCTGGCTTCTTGGGCAGTCGGTCGAGCTCGCGGAAGTAGTCGATGTAGCGGTCGGGGGTGACCGTGCACAGCAGGACGGCCGGGGTGTCTCCGGGGTTGGCGAAGGTGTGCGGCTCGCCGGGAGGTGCGGTCACCAGGCAGCCGGGCTGCACCAGGACGGTGTCTGATCCGCTGGTGAAGCTCGGCGTTCCGGAGATGACGTAGAAGGTCTCGTCGTGTTCGCGGTGCACGTGCTGCGGGGGGCCGTCGATGTGCGGCGGGACGGTGACTTCGACCAGGCCGAGCCGGTGGCTAGTGAGCCGGCCGTCCTCGAGGATCCGGAGGGTCATCGGCCCCGCGGCGATGGACTCCCCGGCGCCCCGGGTGAGGACGCTCAGCGTCACGACGCAAGCACCACGTTGTGCAGCGGGCGCAGCTGGGGCTCGATGCCGGGCGGCAGATTGGCCTTGACGTTGGCGTCGAAGAATGCCCGGAAATCGGATTCGCTGTCCCACACCTCGCTGACGGTCCGGCCGTCCCGTTCCAGGCGAGCCGAGTGCATCCGGAAACCCGGAGAGCTGCTGAGTGCGAGGCCCATGTGCCCGACCATCAGGTCGTAGCTCTCGGCGTCCAGACCCGGGATGACCGTGGTCGCCAGCACCGCCATCGTTGCCACCTCCATGAGACATATGTCGCCTCGTGCGACATGCGTCGTACTATCTGCTCGTGGTGACCAGCCGTCAAGCCCCCGACCGCTCGCGGCAGAAGGCCCGCACGTACCAGGCGATCGTGCAGGCGGCTGCGGCGATCGTCCGGGAAGGACGGCAGCCCACCATCGCCGAGGCGGCGCAGGCGGCGGGCGTGCATCGCTCCACCGCCTACCGGTACTTCCCGACGGCGGAGTCCTTGCTCGCCGACGCCACGCTGACCGCGTTCGCCCCGTCCGAGGACTCCGTCTTCGCCGGCGTCGCACCCGATGACCCGGCGGCCCTCATCGAAGCCGCCGTCCGCGCCGTCGCCGCCTACTCCTTCCGCGAGGAGGCGATGTTCCGCAGCATCGTGCGCGTCACGATCGACCGGTGGTTCGCCGCCCAGACCGCCACCGACACGGACGCGGTAGGCCCGATCCGCGAGACGCGTCGCTTCCTCTGGATCGACCACGCACTGCGGCCGCTGGCCGACCGCCTCGCCCCGGCCGCATTGGCGCGCCTGCGGAACGCACTCACGCTGGTGTTCGGCGCCGAGGCGGTGATCGTCACCCGCGACGTGTGCAACCTCGATCCCCAGGAGGCCACCGAGGTCATGGCATGGGCGGCGACCAGCCTCATCGCAGCCGCCCTGGAACAGTCCTGAGACTCTCCAGCAAGGGTGCTCGCCACCCCGCCGCGCGTGACCTGCGAAACCCGAGGACGGCGTCCTCCCGCGCCAAGGGCACCGCACCGCTCCACCCACACGGCAGGTGCCCGGGGCGACGCCACATGCCCAGCTGTTGACGCCCCTGCCTGTCACTCACAGAGCGTCTGTCGATGACAGACACCAGGGGGTGGGCGCCGCGGGCCGCCGGCGGCCGGAACGCCGCCGTACGCGCGGTCCTCGACGGCGCCTGGAACCTGATGGCGCGGGAGGGAGTGGCCGCATTGAGTGTTCGCCAGCTCGCCCGCGACCTGGGAGTCCGCCAGCAGTCGTTGACGTACTACTTCCCGAGCAAGCAGGACCTGCTGGACGCCGGTTCGCCGACGGCTTTGCCCGGCTATCAGACAGTCTGGTCGGACTGCTTGCGGACGCGGAAGCGGAGGATGGTGGCGTCGCCCGACCGCGTGCTGCTGATTGGTTCCAGGTCTGTCCTCGCAAGGCCGGGGGACGAGAAGCGGATGCCGTCGCCGAGCAGAACCGGCAGTACGTACACCAGGATCTCGTCGACGAGCCCCCGCTGCAGGCACTGGCCGGCCACGTCGGCGCCGAGGATTTCGAGGTTCTTGCCGTCGGCAGCGTCCAGTGCCGTGGCGACCGCTTCGCCGATGTCGCCGGTGAGGATCGTGACGTTCGGGTTCGGCGGCACCAGCGGCCTATGGGTGAGGAGGAACATGGGTCCGGAGAAGGGGTAGTCGACGCTGCCCGGCTTCTCGGCCTCCATCCGGTCGCCTACCTCCCAGGTCCGCCGGCCGACGAGCATGGCGCCGGTGGCCGCTGCGATTTCCGCGAAATCGTCCGGTGCCACGAAGTCGGCGAGAGCGCGATCACCCCCCCAGTCCATGGAATGGCCGGGACCGGCGATGAAGCCGTCAAGCGACATACACCGGTTCACGACAACCTTGCCGCTCACTTCACGACCGCCGTCCCTGGGTCATCACCGCACGTCTGATCATTCCCGAGCCGACGTCTGCGAGACCTCAGCGCGCGCTGTCACGGTTCAGATCTTTTCGCAGATCGGGGCAGTCGGGCAGTGCCGCTCCAGCACGCCACGCGTGACAACCCGGCCGAGCAGTTGCGAAAGCTACAACATCCGCATCTCGGCATGACAGCGCACTCGGCTCCCAGGGCCGGAGGCGCCAGGAATGGGACATCACCCCCGGTTACGCGCGGACCTTCGCACACCCCGACCCAGCTGCCGCCCGGGCCAAAAGGTCGGGAGGCCGCCTCAGCGGTCCCGGTGAGCACCGGGGGCAGCCTGCACCGGTGCTGGTCCGATGAGGCGCTCAGGTAGCCGGCGACCGCACAGGACCATGAGCAGATGACGTGCGTGGCCGCGAAGTGGCTCGCCGTCGCCGAAGGTCCAGTCCATGTCGTCGGCCTGCAGTCGCAGGCCGGTGAGGTCGAGGCCGAAGTGTTTCAGGCTGCGCGGAGACGACGCGCTGTCGAGAACGAGGCGCAGCGCCTTCTCGGTCACGGGATGGGTCAGCCCCAGCGGGATTGTGATGTCGAGTCCGTGCACGACGTCGTGGGTCAGCGCCCCCGCCGGGCCCCCACCCGGCGGCTTCCACGGGAACTGCTCATTCGCGCGCAGTCCGTGGAGCAGCGTGCTGGTGGGCGCCTCGGCGTCCCGGCGGGCGACGCGGTCGGCCATGCGGGCGAAATTGCCGCGGGAGCGCGCCATCTCGCCGAGGAACCGCCAGGTGGGGTAGCGGAACGGCATCGTGATGTGCGCGACCACCTCCCGGACCCGCCAGCCGGCACACAACGACCACTCGTTCCAGCTCGA
>JAOPYH010000429.1 GCA_025964715.1 Streptosporangiaceae bacterium
GCCAGCGACTCCGGGGCGCGGCAACTGGAAGAACTGCAGTTCACCCTCGGTCAGGGGCCGTGCGTGGACGCCTCGCGCACCGGTCGCCCGGTCCTGGCGCCGGACTTCGCGCCGACGTCGTCGCGGCACTGGCCGCGGTTCAGCGCCGGTGCGGACGCCGCGGGGCTCGGAGCGGTCTTCGCCTTTCCGCTGCAGGTCGGCGGCATCCGTCTCGGCGTGCTGGACCTCTACCGGAACACCACCGGTGAGCTGTCGGCCGAGGAACTCGCCGACGCGCTCTCCTTCGCCGACGCCGCCACCCAGCTCCTCCTGGACCTGCAGGCCCAGGACACCACCCGGGCGATCCCAGCGCCGCACGCCCTGGCCGTCCTGGACGACCGGGCCGAGGTGCATCAGGCGACCGGCGTGGTCTCCGTCCGCGCCCGGGTGAGCCTGGCCCGGGCGCTTGCGTTGCTGCGGGCCCGGGCGTACGCCGAGGGTCGCCCGATCGGGGACCTGGCCCGCGACGTCCTCGACGGAATGGTCGAACTCGGCGAGGACGACGACCATGAATGAGATGCGCCGCTTCGCGGAAGCGGCAGCACGATCCCAAGCAACGGGAGTGGGGTGTCATGGTGCGTGAGCAGCGCCTGGCTCAGGTCTTCGTCGAGCTCGCCGACACCCTGGTCGAGGAGTTCGACGTGGTGGACCTGCTGCAGACCCTCACCGAGCGCTGCGTGGAGCTGGTCGACACCGACGCCGCGGGGCTGATGCTCGACGACCAACGCGGCAACCTGCGACTGATCGCACACACCACGAGTCCGCGCGACTGCTCGAACTGTTCGAGCTGCAGCAGCAGGAGGGACCGTGCCTGGACTGCTTCGCCAGCGGCCAGGTCATCGCCAACATCGACCTCGCCACCGCCGCGGACCGCTGGCCGGTCTTCTCCCGGGCCGCCCGCGACGTCGGATTCGGCACCTCCCACGCGGTGCCCCTGCGGCTGCGGCGGCAGGTGATCGGCGCGCTGAACCTGTTCACCACCGGACGGCGACCGCTCAGCGACAACGATCTCGCCGTGGCCCAGGGAATGGCCGACATCGCCACGATCGGCCTTCTGCACGAGCGCACCGTCCGCGACCAGGTCGCGCTCTCCGAGCAGCTGCAGACCGCCCTGCAGAGTCGGATCCTGATCGAACAGGCCAAAGGCGTCCTGTCGGCCCAGACCGGAACGAGCGTGGCGGCGGCCTTCACCCTCATGCGCAGCCATGCCCGCCACACCGGACAACCGCTGACCACCCTCGCCGGCGCCATCGTCGCCGGGCGAGTCGACGGCAGCGCCCTGCAGCAGGGAGCGTCCCAAATCTCTCGCGCGACCTGACCGCGAGCAACGCGGCCGGCGATCGCCATTCCCCGCGGCGTGACCGCAGCCGCCCGGTCACGCCCAAACGACCGCGGGTGACCCCACCTTCAAGTCAGGCGCCTTCATCGCGGTCATGGACACAAGGTGTCGTCAGCCGGCGCAGCGTAGGGCGCCACTGCTTCGGTCGAAGCGTGTGCTGGTCGCAGCCGGCCGCCATCAGCCCGAGCGGGCCGCACCGGGCGGTCAGGCCACAAGGCGTCTGTGTGTCTCTCGGTCGCACCTGGCGGCCGACCCGGCTCATTCCGGCAAGGGCGGGTCCTGGTCATCGTGACTGGCGCGCGCCGGGGATCCACATGCCCGTGCGGGCGAGGTCCTCGGCGACCGCGGACACCTTACGGTTGGTGTCCTGGCTGACTTTGGCCAGCGCGGCGAACGCCTGGTCTGAGGTGATCTTGAACCGCTCCATCAGGATGCCCTTGGCCTGACCGATGACATCCCGATTCACCAGGGCACTGTTCACGTTCTCGAAGTGATGAGCGTCCGCTGCCGCGATGGCGGCGTGGCTCGCGAGCAGCAGGCCGACGTGCTCGGACTCGTCGGTGAAGGCCGACGGGGCACGGCCCAGCAGGTCAAGCGCGCCGAGTGTGTCCCGGACCACGAACAGTTGAAGGCACAGCGTGCTGTGCACTCCGCGTTCCGCGGCGCGAGGGCCAAGGACCGGCCAGCGCGGATCTCTGGCCAGGTCGTCCACCCGCATGGTCTGCTGCTGAACCGTGGGCCCACGTGTCAAGGCGGGTAAGCAGCGTGGCCCGGAGGCTCTCGGGGGAATCGTTCGCCACGATCCTGGCCTGGATCCCAGCGAGCGCTCCCGCTCAGCCAGGTAGGCCTCCATCGCGGTGCGGTGGCGGAAATAGTAGGCAAAGACCGCATGGACGTCGGCCAGGGACACGGTCCCGTGAGCCTCGTGGATTCACTCGGGCGTCTTGCCTCGTTCGAAGTCGGCCAGCAGGACGTCGAGGGAGACGCGGGCGCCGGGCACGACGAACCGGCCGTGGCGCGTCACAGGCCGAGGTCTTTGCTCGACGTCGTCGCGAGTGCTTCGAGCGGACGGATGTAGCGGTTGACGAGGACGGAGATGTCCTTGTGCGGGGTCCGCGCGGCGATGCGGTTGAGCGGTACGCCCGCGAGAGCGGCGGTGGTGGCGTGTCCGGCCCGCAGGGAGTGGGCGCTGATCCGGGTGCCGTCGAGTCCGGCGGCTTCGGCGTGGGCGCGGAGCCGGCGGGCGACGACGTGCCCGGACAGCGGTGCCAGACTGACGGAGCTGGCCCG
>JAOPYH010000222.1 GCA_025964715.1 Streptosporangiaceae bacterium
AGCTCTTGAGGATGGATGTCGTGCAGCGCGCCGTCCGGGTTGCCCTTGCCTCGCGGAGACCGGACCCCGTCGACGATCCACGCTTCGCTCATCCGGCGATGTCCCTGCCGATCTGGGTGGCACCGGCGTACTTCGCGGCCAGTTGTTGTTTGAAGACCTTGCCCGACTCGTTCGTCGAGAGGGTCTGGTCGAACTGGACCACCCTGGGGGCCTTGAGATAGCCGAGCCCGCCTCCGACAGCGTCGCGGACCTGCTCGCGGGTGACCTGAGCCGTGCCGTCGAGCTCGACCGCCAACCCGACGACCTCGCCGAACTCGTCGTCCGGGACCGGGAACGCCGCACCCATGCGCACACCCGGGATCTCGGACACAAGGTTCTCGATCTCGATCGTGTAGAGGTTCACACCACCTGAGACGATCATCTCGCGACGGCGGCCCGCCAGGAACAGGTACCCGTCGTCGTCGATATAGCCCAGGTCACCCTGGGTGACGAACCCGTCTCGCTCGATCTCCGTCCGTGCCTCCGCGTTGCCGATGTATTCGAAGTCCGGTACGCCGGTGTTGCGGATGAAGATCTCGCCCACCGTCCCGGGTGAGACATCTTTGCCGTCCTCGGCGAGGATCCTCAGGGTGACACCCGGGGCGGCTCGGCCGACGGTCCCCGGCTTGGCCAGGGAGTCGGAGCTGTTACAGAACGTGACGACTCCCGTCTCGGTCCCGCCGTAGTACTCACACACGACCGCCCCGAAAAGCCGGATAGCGGCCTCCTTGACCCTGATCGGGCATGGTCCCGCCGCGTGCACCACGCACTCGAGACTCGAGAGGTCATAGCGCGACTGGACGTGATCGGGAAGATCGAGGATCCGCACGAGCATCGTCGGAACGAGCATGAGATTGGTGATGCGATGGTGCTCGATCAACCGCAGCAGATCCTCGGCGTCGAAGCGCGGCTGGATCACCGCGAGGCCGCCGAGGTGCACCACGTGCAGGGCCATGCCACCGGGGGCGGCGTGGTACAGCGGCCCGGTCACGACGTGCCGGATCCCGGGCCGTAGACCGATCAACCCGGCTACCTTCATCGCCTCCGGACCGGGTGTCGACGCCAGCCGGCGCACCCCTTTGGACCGTCCGGTCGTCCCTGAGGTGAACAACACCGTGTCCGGCATGATCGTCACATCGAGGGCGCTCGTACGTGCGTCCGCCAGCGCGGCCGGCTGATCGGCCAGCCAGGGTGTCCAGTCGCGCACCGCGGGAGCGCTGTCCGACGGGCGGCCGGCGTCGAGCCCGTGGGCGTCGGCGATCGCCTTCGACGGCGTAACCAGGACGACGATTACCCCCTCCGGGACCACGTGGCGAACCTGGTCGAACAGGTTCGGGTGCGCGATGAGCATCTTCGCTCCCGCGTCCTGGAGGATGTTCCCGATGTGCTCCGGCGTGTTGTGCCAGTTGATCGCGGCCGGGGCCGCGCCGATCTTGGATGCCGCGACGCTGGCGACCAGGTACGGAATGTCGTTGTACATCAGCAGGACCACTCGGTCGCCCGAGCTGATCCCTTCAGCACGCAGGGCGTTCGCCGTGCGGGCCACGTCCTCGGAGAACTGTGCGGCATCGAGGTGGATGTCGCCGAGGACGACCCCCGACTCGACCGCACCCTCGACGTCAGTACGCAGACCGGTCACAGGTCGCTCCCTTCCGTCAGGCTCTGGTGAACGTGCACTGGAGGGAGCGGACGTTGTGGATGAGGTTCCCCACGATGAAATCGGGCTTCCCTGCCTCGAACCCGGCCACGTTCCTGGCCAACTCGCGGAAGACGGCACGCACCTGTGCCCGCGCAATGTGGGCCCCCAGACAGAAGTGCGGGCCACCACCACCGAAACCCAGGTGATCGTTGGGTGTCCGCGTGATGTCGAACCGCCAGGGGTCGTCGAACACGCTCTCATCCCGGTTGGCCGAGGCGTAGAACATCACGACCCGGTCACCCGCACGGATCCGCTGTCCGCGGATCTCCGTGTCGGTGACGGCGGTCCTTCGGAACAGATGGACGGGCGTCGCCCAGCGCACCATCTCCTCCACTGCCGTGCCGAGGTGGCTATCGACGTCCGATCGGAGCAGGGCCCACTGATCGGGGAAGTCGGAGAAGGCCTTGATCGAGTGCGTGATCGTGTTCCGGGTGGTGTCGTTGCCGGCTACGGCGAGCAGGCAGAGGAACGAGGCGATCTCGTCCGCTGTCAGCGTCTCGCCCTCGACCTCGGCTTGGACCAGCGCCGTCATCAGGTCGTCCCGGGGCTCGACGCGGCGCCGGTCCACCATGTCGTGCGCGAGGTCGTGGAGGCGCCCGATTCCGCCCAGCAGGGCGAGCATCGCGTTCTCCGTGTCCGCGACGAACTCGGCGTCCGCGGTCCCGACCAGGACGTTCGCCGCGTCGTACATCTCCTCGCGTCGATCCTCCGGCACCCCGATCATCTCGGAGATCGTCCACAGAGGCAGACGCATGGACACGTCGCGGACGACCTCGACCGAGTCGGCCGCGACCGCCGTCTCGACGATGGCCTTCGCCTGGCGCTCGATCTGCTCTTGGATCGTCCGGACCCGGCGGGCGGTGAAGGCGTGGGTCACCAGTCGCCGCAGCCGGGTGTGCTTTGGTGCGTCGGTCGGTAGGAAGGCGGCAGCCAGTTCGTTGAGCTCCGCCGGGGCTTCGTCGAGGGTGACTCCCTCTCCCGAGCAGAACAACTCGGGGTGCCGGCTCACATAACGCACATCGGCGTGCCGGACCGCGGCCCAGTACCCGTGCTGAGCTGGTGTCAGAGACATCTCCGGCGGGCGCTGGAACGTCAGCTCATCCCACTGTCGTAGTGCGGCGAACGACTCATCCCGCTGCCGGGCGGTCATCGTCCAGAACTCCTTGCCCGACAGGTCAGGTATGGCGGACGGGGGGAGGGAGACGGCGGCGGTATCGGTCACTGGTCCTCCTCGAGGACGGCCTGTAGTCAGCGCGAGGACTGGGTCAGCGATACAAGGGTGTCCATCGGCGAGCCGGGGATGCTGAACCGCGTGGTGTCGACGATCTCGTCGAGGGCGGCGGCCACCGACTCGATCGTGAGGTCGGTCCGGTTCACACCAGCCGTCTCGCCCACGAACGCCCGCGCGACGTGGCCGCCAAAGCCCGTCAGCGTCTCGCCGTTCAGCGCGCAGGACTCGTGCGCGAGGTACGCGGTCACGGGGGCGACAGACTCCGGGGTGAGGAGATCCTTCATGCTCACGGGCATGAGATCCTGCGTCATCCGGCTGGCGGCCGCGGGTGCGATGAGGTTCGTGCGAATGTTCCGCTTGGCCCCCTCCTGCGCCAGCGTCTTTGCCATACCGACTAGGCCCATCTTGGCCGCCGAGTAGTTGACCTGCCCGAAGTTCCCATACAGACCCGCCGCTGAGGTGGTCAGCACGATCCGCCCGTAACCCTGCTCGCGCATGTGCCGGTAGGCGGGGTGGGTGACGTAGAAGCTGCCCGCCAGGTGCACCTTCAGTACTGCCTCGAAGTCCTCCACCTGCATGTTGTGGAACGAGGAGTCGCGCAGGATGCCCGCGTTGTTGATCAGTACATCGAGCCGGCCGAACTCGGACAGGGCGGTGTCGACTATCTGCCGCCCGCTTTCGGCGTCGTCCACGGAATGGGGGTCGGCGACTGCCTTCCCGCCGG
>JAOPYH010000536.1 GCA_025964715.1 Streptosporangiaceae bacterium
CCCAGCGACAGCAGGCCCAGGCCATGCTGGCCAGCCGCCCGCGCGCCGGTCGGTGAGACCTGGCTCGCCACCGCCATCTCCACGGACGGCCGCGAATAGGGCGTCATCTGCAGGCGGGCGTTCTTCAACTCGAACCAGTCCGACTGGTGGGTGACTTCCTCGCCGCGCAGCAGCTTCACCAGCACGCCCAGCGCCTCGTCCATGCGGTCGCGCTGCTTCTGGACCGGGATGCCCATCATCCAGGCGTCGGAGACCAGCGCCCCGGGCCCGGCCCCGAACATCACCCGCCCGCGGGTCATGTGGTCGAGCTGGTTGATCCGGTCAGCCAGCATCAGCGGATGGTGGTAGGGCAGCGATGAGACACCGGTGCCCAGCCGGATGTGCTTGGTGCGCTCGGCGGCCGCGGCGATGAACACCTCGGGCGAGGCGATCAGCTCGTAGGCGGCCGAGTGATGCTCGCCGATCCAGGCCTCGTCGTAATTCAGCTGGTCCAGCCACTCCACCAGCTCCAGGTCGCGCTGGATGGCCAGCGTCGGGTTCTCCTCGACCGGGTGGAACGGGGCGATGAAGGCGCCGAAGCGCAGACGCTGAGGCAGCACGGGCTCTTCTCCCTTGGCCGGCGCCGCGTGTTCCCCGCCGCGCAGAGCGAAGGCCACTCTAGGGGCGCGACGTGGCGTAAGGCTAGGGCGCGGCCTCGTCGCGCGCCGCCTCCAGGAAGTGGATCACCGACAGCTCGAAGGCGCGACCGTCCTGGCCGGCGTCGAAGGGCCGGTCGCCGGCCTCATAGACCTTCAGCACCAGCGGATGGATGTAGGCGCTCCGGCAGACCGCGGGGGTGTTGCCAAGCAGGCCCGCCACCGCCTTGACGCAGGTGACGATGCACCGCCTGGCTTGGCCGGCGTCGGCGCATTCGGGCGCCATGGCGAGCGCGCGGGCGGCGTTGACCGTGCCGGCCCAGGTGCGGAAGTCCTTGGCCGAGAAGTCCTCGCCCATGGCCTCGTGCAGGTAGGCGTTGACGTCCGCGGACTCCACCGCCCGCAGCTGGCCGTCGTCGTCGATATATTCGAAGAGCCGTTGGCCAGGCAGGTGCTGGCACGCCTGGACGATGCGGGCGATCCGGCGGTCGCGGATGCCGGTCCTGTGCATCTTGCCGCTCTTGCCGCGGAACTCGAAGACAGCCTGGGCGCCGCTGACCCTGGCGTGGCGGTTGCGCAGGGTGGTCAGGCCGAAGCTCTTGTTCTGCTTGGCATATTCCTCGTTGCCAACGCGGATCAGCGTGAGCTCCATCAGCCGCACGACGGCGGCCAGCACCTTGTCGCGATGCAGGCCGTGTTTCGCGAGATCCTGCTCCACGCGCGCGCGCAGGCGGGGCAGCGCGCGGCCGAAGGCGATCAGCCGGTGGTACTTGTTCTCATCGCGCACCTGGCGCCAGCGGTCGTGGTAGCGGTACTGCTTGCGGCCCCGCTGGTCGCGGCCGGTCGCCTGGATGTGACCGCGCGGATCGGGGCAGATCCACACGTCGGTCCAGGCCGGCGGGATGACGAGCTTGCGGATGCGGTCGAGGGTTGGCTCGTCGATCGGCCCGCCGTTCGGGCGGCGGTAATTGAAGCCGGCCCCGGACTTCCGGCGGACGATGCCCGGATCGTGGTCGCTGACATACCTCAGGCCGGCGGCGGCCACGTCATCGGCGGAGAGTTGGGCGGGAGTCGATTCCGGGGTATCGCGCGCCATGGCCCGCCGCCAACGTGTTATGCGAGGGCCGGTTCCTGACCCGACCGGAGCGCCCCTTGAACTACCGCCATGCCTTCCACGCCGGGAACTTCGCCGACCTGGTGAAGCATGCGGCGCTGCTGCAGCTCCTGGCCCGGCTGACCCGGAGCCCCGGTTCGCTCACGGTGATCGACACCCACGCCGGGCGCGGGCTTTACGACCTGCAAGGCGCCGAGGCGCGCAAGTCCGGCGAGGCCGACGCCGGGATCGTACGGCTGATGGCGGCGAAGGACGCGCCCGAGCCCTTCTCGACCCTCAAGGCGGCGGTCGCCCAGCTCAACGGCGGGGGCGAGCTGCGCCGCTATCCCGGCTCTCCCTGGCTGATCGCGGAGGCGCTGCGCCCCGCCGACAGCTATCTCGCCTGCGAGCTGCGCGCCGACGAGCACGCGGCGCTGCGCCAGGCGCTGAACGACCGGCCCAATGTCCGCGCCCTCTGCGCCGACGGCTACCAGGTCGCCGCGGAGCGGACGCCGGCCAGCGGCCGTGCGCTGGTGCTGATCGACCCGCCCTTCGAGCGGGCCGATGACTATGCGCGGACCGTGGAGACGGCCGCGGTTGTGCGCGATCGCAATCGCGACGCCGTCCTGCTGATCTGGCTGCCGCTCAAGGACCTCGCCACCTTCGACGGCTTCCTCGGCGACTTCGAGGACGGCGTGGACGCGCCGACGCTGGTGGCCGAGACCCGCATCCGCCCGTTGACCGATCCGATGAAGATGAACGGCTGCGCCCTGGTGCTGGTTGGCGCCCCGGCGGATTTCGGCGGTCCTCTGGAGGCCGTCTGCCGCTGGACGGCCCAGACCCTTGGCGAGGACGGCGAAGGCCGCGTCTACGCGCTCTGATCCGACGTCGCGTGGCGGGCCAGGAACGGGCCGGCGAGGGCCAGCACGCCGTCCGGGTTCTCGTCCATCAAGGTATGGCCGCCCCTTATGCGATGGGCTTCGACGAGCGGATGGTCGGCGTAGCGGGCGAAGTCCTCGTCGGTGAGCAGGCTGGGCGCCACGGGGCACTGTCGCTCCGGCAACAGCGGCAGGTCGCCGGCGATGACCAGCGTCGGCGCCGTGATTCGATTGAGCACCCAATCATAGGGTCGGTTGAACAGGGCCTCGTACGCGGGACCGATGTCGATCCCCCGCGCGCGGGCGTTGCGGATCACCCGATGCTGCGGCCACAGATGGTCCACCGTGAGGAGTGGCTCCACGGCGACCACGGCGCGGGCCGGCAAGCACATCGCGACGATCGCGCCGAGACTTTCGGCGACGATGGTCGGCGGGGTTTCGAAGTGCGACAGGGCCTGGCGCCAGGCGTCGATCCAGGCCTCCACCGAGACCTCATCAAGCTCCGCCGCGCGGCCATGGCCGGGCAGTGTGACGAAGCCGGGATTCGGAACCTTGTCTCGCCACCAGGCTAGGTTGCCCGGAGCGCGCTTGAAGCCATGGATGATCAGCGTCGCGGGACGCGGGGTCTCGGCCAGGAAGACGACGCGTCCGCGCGAGGTGTCGATTACATAGCTCGTCATCTGATTCCGGCGCCGGCCACTCGGCAGATGGTTTGGCGACTGGGAAAAGGCCCGTCAATGCGGCCAGCGCCGCCGGCCGCTTGGCCCGCGGCGCCGGGAGGGGCTAAGACCAGGGGGTGAAACGGGCGGTGGACATCGCGGGGGGACTGGCGGGGCTGATCCTGCTGTCGCCGTTGCTGCTGGGCCTGGGCCTGGCGGTGCGGCTGGAAAGCCCGGGACCCGCCCTGCACTGGTCGCGCCGCGTCGGGCGGTTCAACCGCATCTTCGCGATGCCCAAGTTTCGCACCATGCGCACCGGCGCGCCGGACGTGGCCACCCACCTGCTCAGCGACCCGGAGCAGTGGATCACGCCGCTCGGCCGTTTCCTGCGCCGCACCAGCCTGGACGAGATCCCGCAATTCTGGAGCGTGCTGAAGGGCGACATGAGCCTGGTGGGCCCGCGGCCCGCCCTGTTCAACCAGGACGACCTGGTGGCGCTGCGCACCACGGCGGGCGTCGACGCCCTGCGGCCCGGCCTGACCGGCTGGGCGCAGATCAACGGCCGCGACGAGCTGCCGATCCCCGAGAAGGTGAAGCTCGACCGGGAGTACCTGGAGCGCATGTCGCTCAGCCTCGACTTCAAGATCATGGCGGGCACCGCCTGGGCCGCGGTCACCGGGCGCGGCGTAAGTCATTAGGAGTTTAGGGGAACTCGATTGGACCGCCCGCGCGTTGAAGGGCTGACTTCGGAGTATTCGGTTCCTTGCCCAGCGAGACGCTCGATAAATCGCGCCCTGACGCCCGCGGCTGGATCGGCGACCGCTGGGCGGCGTTCCACGGCTGGCAAGCCCGCCACCACGTCCAGGCGGCGCATCGTCCGGGAACCGGCCGTCGCGCAGCCCTGATCACCGGCGGGGTTTTCCTGGCGCTGGCGCTGCTGGTCGCCTTCGTCGCGGCCATCTGGGACTGGAACTGGTTCCGCGCTCCGCTGGCCCACGCCGCCTCGTCTCGCCTGCACCGCGAGGTGAGCATCTCGGGGAACCTGCGCGTCCACCTCTGGTCGTGGAACCCGACCGCCACGGTCGACGGCGTCCACGTGGCCAATCCGGCCTGGGCGGGCGGCGCCTCGATGGCCGATGTCGGCCGGATCGCCGTGCGCATCCGACTCTTGCCGCTGTTCAGGGGACAGCTCGATCTGCGCCGGCTGGAGTTCGACGCGCCGAACGTGCGGCTGTGGCGGGACCGTCAGGGCCGGGCCACCTGGGATTTCTCCAACGGCCAGAAGAGCAACCAGCCGCTGCGGCTGCCGCCCATCCGCAACTTCATCATCCGCAACGGCGCGCTGAGCGTGCGCGACGATGTCCGCAAGCTCACCTTCACCGGCGCCATCGATGCGCGAGAGCGCCTGGGCCGGACGACGGACCATGGCTTCGAGATGCACGGCCAGGGCGCGCTGAACGCCCAGCCGTTCAACCTTTCGGTGACCGGCGGGCCGCTGATCAACATCGACCGCACCAGGCCCTATCCGTTCGACGCCGACATCCGCGCCGGCCAGACTTTCGTCACCGCCAGGGGCTCGGTCACAAAGCCCTTCGACTTCGGCCAGTTCACAATGGCCACCACCTCGCGCGGGCCGGACCTCGCCGATCTCTACGGCCTGACCGGCGTGCCGCTGCCCAACACCCCGCCCTACAATCTGCACGGCCGCCTGTCGCGCATCGAGCACGTCTACACGATCGATGGGCTGGGTGGCCGGGTCGGGTCGTCCGACCTGACCGGGAACCTCTCGGTGGATTCGGGCCGGGAACGGACATTGTTGACGGCCAACCTCCTGACCCACAGC
>JAOPYH010000485.1 GCA_025964715.1 Streptosporangiaceae bacterium
CGAGGTCCTTGGCGACGACCGCGGGGATCGGACCGGCGACCGCGCCGGCCCGGTCCATGAACACCAGAAATTCCCCCCGGTCCGCCATGGTCTACTCGGCGCCCTGGGCGAGCTGGTCGAGCAGCTCGTACGCCCGTTCCCGGACCTGGTGCACGGTGACCTCGGCGAGCACCAGGCGGGCGGCCGGCACGGTCCGGGTCGTGGCCAGCGCCACCCCACAGCAGAGCCACGCCCGGCGCTCCAACGACGCGCCCGGGTGCTGGTCGGCGAGCGCACGGCACTGGGCGGCCAACTCCCCCGGGTCTCCTTCTGTGCTCATCAGTTGAGGCCGGCGGCGATGGTCGTGAGTTGGTTGCGGTGGGCGAGTTCAGCGACCTTGACCGCCTCGAACACGGACGTGTCCCAGAACCGGTCGATGGCGTCCTGGAACATGTCGCGCAGGAGCGGAGGGTCGACGGCGTCCAGTTCGACCTGAACGGGGATCCGCCGGCCACGCTCGTCGCGGCCGAAGTCGCAGCGGGCATGGATGCCGGGGTGCCGGTCGATGAACTTGGGTGCCCGCGAGTCACCGGGCTTGCCCTCCAGGACGGGCAGACCTAGGTCGACGATCTGCTCCTCGCCGAGACCGATGCGGATGGCGTGCTCCCAGCAGTCGGTCTGCTCGATGAAGTTCCGGCCGATGTCCATCCCGGACGCGTCGAAGTCGCCGGCGTAGATGAGGACGGCGGGCCGCCCGTCGCGTTCGACCCGTTGCCGCACTACCCGGTCGAGGGACTCGGAGGAGTACCCGCCGAGCGGCAGGACGGGCAAGCCGAGGTCCTCGAACCAGGTTTCCAGCAGCCCGGCGAGGGCGTTCTTCTCAACACCGAGGAACACGGACACGTCCTGTTCGGCGGTGCGGTCGAGGCGGTACTGGGAGATGAGCGCGTGCATCGCGTCGGTGGGGTCGTCGAAGTAGACCGGCTGCAGGATGTTGCGCCCGCGGTCGTACAGCGGCGGGAACTCCCCGGTCCGCCGGAGCGGTGCCGTCCGCTCAGACAGCCCCTTGTAGGAACCGAGGTTGTTGGGGATCAGCTGTTCCATCACCAACCGGTAGAACAGCTGCCGGAGGGTCACAGGGATGTCGTACGAGGTCACGATGTCGGCGGCGCGTTCGATGATCGGCGCCCAAGCCAAGCGGCTCATGAGATTCTCCGGGGGTGGCTGGGCTCGCTAGGGACGAGCCCAGCCGACTTGTTGTGATGGGTCATGGGGTGGCGACCGACTGGGCGGCCAGGGCCCGCTTGTAGCGCTGGTGGGCGGCGATGAATGCCTCGTTGGTGCCGCCCCGGTCGGGATGCGCGGCGGTCATCTCGGCTTTCAGCTGGGCGAGGTCGAGAGCGCCCTGCCGTTGCTCTCGTTCCGGTGGCTCGAGGTAGAGGCGGGCGTCGGTGTCCCACCACCTGCCGGCCCGGTAGACGTCGCCCTTGGCCTCGAGCTTCTGCCGGTCGACGAAACCGATCTCGACGTCACCGGGGATGCGCTCGCGGCGGATGTAGTAGATCCGCTTGGCCGTCTTCTTGGTGACCTGGAAGGCGACGACGCTGTGCACCATCTCCTCGTCCCACGTCTCGCCGTAGAGGTACTCGACGGCCGTGGCCTCGCTGGTCCCGCTGGCGGGGCGCGTCTTGCGCTTCTCGGCGTTGATAGCCTTCAGCGCGTCGGTGGCATGGGCGTGTTGCACAAAAGCCGTAGCAGGGCGACCGGCGGCGAGCCGTACGACCGCTGCGCGCGCCTCGTCGAGGGCCTCGTCATCGGTGCTGGCCCAGCCGTGGGCGTGTTCGCCGTCGAACTCGCGGACCGCCCAGAACCAGCGTTGGCCGGAGCGGCACCGCCCGTAGTAGAAGTGCTGTTCGCCGTGATGCTTGGCGCTGCAACGGTCGTAGGGCGCGTGCCAGCAGATCATTGACGCCTCGTGGCGTGCGGTCACTGTGGGGGCTCTCTGTGGGGCGTGGGCCGGGTGGCTCCCGGCTTGTGGTCCTCGCATCTCCATCCGCAGGCGTACGGCCGGGCCTGCGCGCCGCAGTGCACGGTGGGGACGTTCCGGTCGGCCAGCGCTCCGCACTCGTTACGGCGTACGACGGGCCGCGGTGGCGGGGTCAGGTCGGGCGTGGTGCTGGTCACGACTGGTCTCCTTCATCGGTTCGGGTGAGCTTGGTGGCATGGCGTGCGGCGAGTCCGAGGTTGCGGCGCGCGGCCATCTGGATCCGCTTGGCGCGGCGGGCCTGCTGCTTGGCGATGACCTCGACGCGCCGTTCGGCAAGGCGGCGGGTGATCGCGTCGGAAAGTTCCTGTGCCGTGTCGTCGTCGCTCACGCAGCACCTGCAGACGAATCGGCGCACGGGCTGATCGAGGTTTCGAAACACACCTTGTGGCACGGCTGCCGGTCGTACGGGTCGCGGAGGATCGCCCACTTGTGGCAGAGCACGCACCGGCCGGCCTTCTCCGGGACAGTGGCGGCCCTCCAGTCGAGATGCTGGGCGCGGCCGGTGTAGACGTCGACGAGGGTG
>JAOPYH010000510.1 GCA_025964715.1 Streptosporangiaceae bacterium
GCTGTGGAGTGCTACGGCGAGGCTCTCTCGTACCCCATTTCCCCAGTTGTAAGCAATAGTCTGGGTGTTCGCCTGGGCACTGTCGATTTTTTCGCGAGTAGCCTTGCTCATAAGCGTATCGGTGTCCGCGAGGAGATCCGGCAGGACACCACCCGGCAGGCTAGCTACGCCGGGCGCCATGCCGACGACCGTGTTTACCAGCGCTCGGGCGTTCTCGCCGTCCTTTACGGCGGCGGCAAACGCCTCCTGCTCGCTCGTCCCCTGGGCTACGAAACCAGACTCGAGCCCATGAAGGACATTTCCTTCCAAGGTGCCGACGCGACTCATTGCGGTCGCGAAGGTCAGATCTGAATTGCCACCGTGCATTTCTTGTGTAATGAGTCTGCGGTTGTATAGCTGTGCAGCGATAAGAAGCTTTTGCCGCTCTGCCTCTTCAGTTGCGAAGGTGGACAGGAATTGCTGCGCTGTCCAACCACTGACACGGAAGTTAGACTGCCCTGTAAGCGGGTCGCGGTCCAAGAGTGAGGCGTCGGGATCACCTTCGTCGGCCTGGGACGCACTGAAGCTTGGCAGGTATCGAATGGCAACCTTCAGGAGGTCTTTTTTCATCTCAGGACCGAGATCCAACCGCCTTCCATCACTGCCGATGCCATCTGGCGCCACTACCTCATTTTCGCGGAAGAACTTCCGGGTGTCCTCACGCGTGAAACCATTCCACCGAGAGACGGACCAGGTGACCTGGCGCGCGATGTCTGCGGCCTGCTGGTCGTCGCCCCTACCTCGCTGCGTCGCCAGGTCAATGACCCCGCCTGCGGCGGATCCGCTGTCCAACCAGTCTGGTGCGACAAGGAGAGAGGCATAGGTGCCTCCGGGCAAACGAGCTATCCAAGGCCCTTGGCGGAACTCCATCTTGGAACTACGAGGGTCTCCGGTAACGAGCTGCGTTGGGAGCACGTCCCCCGCTAGGAGCCGTGCGGCCGCCGCATCACCGTCCTTAGCGATCCGGGAGAGGACGTTGAGCGCAGGGTCATACTGCTTCGTGAGCGAGGAGTCACCGACATGGAGACCCCATCGGCTCATCCAGGCTCCGTCCCCTTCCATGCCGTTGTCGAACCATTGCGGCTCGCGAAACGCCTTTTCGCGCCAGCTAAGACGGTACGAGTGATACTGCTGGCGCCACCGGAGGGCGGCTTTGCCAAGGTCTGCAAGTACAACGGATCCCCACTTGCCCTCGCTGTAGCGAACAAGCAAGCCCTGCCCTGGCATGTCCGAGCCGGCGGGGCCAAGGGCGTTCCAGACTGCGTCCTTGGAGGACTGATCCTTCTTGCGCGACAGGCCGGCCAGTGCGGTGCCGAAGTCCCCCAGGAGCTTCTTGTCGGCGTTGTTTAGTACAGTCCCGTCCTTGTGCTGCTGGTGCAGGCGGTAACCGAGCTTGCCGACCGAGCCTCGCGGGACGTTGCCGAAGAAGGTGCTGAGGTAGTTCGCGTCCTTGGCGTTCTCCCTGAGGCTGGCGCCGAGGTCGGCCAAGATCCCCTGCGACGCTGCCGTCGGGTCTTCGATCTGCTTCCTGTACATCTCCGCCTGGAGCCGGGCGAGCTGCTCCATCTCCGAGCGCCCGAACTGCCGGACGTCCGGGATCTGGGCGAGGCCCGGATGCATCACCCCGAAACCCGGGTTGACGTTGTCGCTGGCCAAGGCGTAGTGGATACGCGTCCGCATGGGCCGAGCCTGCTCTTGGCACCACGCCGCTGTGGTCTTGCACTGGGCCGTGCTGACATCGTTAGGGCCGGCTTGAGAGAGCAGGGACTGGATCCTGCTCGCGTGCCCTGGCAGGGCGTCCGCGGCGCGGCGGAGGGCGGCCTCGAGCCGCTGCAATCCGCTCGGTGACACCGATGCGATCCCGCCGAGGCCGCCCGGCGTGACGCTCGGCATGGCCGGCACGTCGATCACCATGGGCAGCTTGTTGAGGGCTGCCACCGCCTGCATGACCCGCATCATCATCTGCGTCAGCGACCGGTTGTGGCCCTGCAGGTCCGTGGTGAAGTTGCCGGCGGAGCCGCCCTGCCAGACCTGCGGCCCCATGGCCCGGGTGACCTCTGACATGCGGGCGCAGATCCCGTTGAGCTCCCCGTTGATCACCTGTACATCCACCTTCGCACCGGCCATGCGGCATGTGCCCCTTCCACCCGTCCGACCAGAGGTAGCGCATTAGGGACACAGCGTCAACGGCGCTTGCAAACCCTCGGATCGCCGCGCAATGAACAGCACGGAGGCAAGGCAGACGTACCGTCCCATAACGGGACGTGAATCAGCAGCACAGACCGTACGGGCCAGAGGCGCTCCCTTGCCCGTACGGCCTGTACGTTGCGGATTACCCGTTGCGGATCACGTTCGCCAGGATCGCCTCACGCAGATAGCCGGCGAGCCCGGGCTTGGCCTTGTCGATGTTGGTCGTGAAGCGCTGGTCCGCGATGTACATCTCCGCTAGACCGGTGTGGATCTCGTACGTACAGGTGTAGTCGTTGCTGGAGATCCACTGCCGGTGCTCCTCGGCGAGACCCATCGCCGCCTCGGACCGCGGCTCGGCGCCGGACTCCATCAGCTCGACGAACCGGCGGTTGATCTCGTCCGACTCGGCCTGGATCCGCTGCCAGTCCTCCTTGGTGTACGAGGCGGCCCGGCGCTGCGACTCCTTGTAGGGGTCGGTGCCGCCCCAGCGTTGCTCGGCCTCCTCGGCGTACTCGTCCGGGTCGAAGTCGCCGAAGACCTCGAACTTCTCCTCGGGCGTGAGGTTGATGCCCATCTTCCTTGCCTCCATTGCGGTTTCGACGGCGGCGGCCATCTCCTCGAGCTTGGCGATCCGGGCGTTCAGCAATCGCTGCTGGTGGCGCAGGTGCTCCTGCGGGTCCGCGTCCGGGTCGTCGAGCAGGGCCGCGACCTCGTCGAGCGGGAAGCCGAGCTCTCGGTAGAACAGGATCTGCTGCAGCCGGTCGAGGTCGGCGTCGTCGTAGCGCCGGTGACCCGCGTGGCTGCGGCCGCTCGGGCAGAGCAGCCCGATCTCGTCGTAGTGGTGCAGCGCACGCACCGTGATCCCGGCGACGCCGGCGACCTGTCCCACGGAGTAACTCATGCCTCCCGCCCCCTTCTCGGTTCGCATCTCACCATGGGTCCTCACGTCGCGTGAGGTGCAAGTCCGTATCCCGGAAGCGGTTGACGCGAGCGCCGGGCGGCGAGATCTCACTCGAACACGAAAGCCCCGCCAGGAAGCTTCCTGGCGGGGCTTTCGATGCTTGCGTACCGGTGTGCAGGTCGCCTCTCGGCGAAAGGCTCAACGCGGCTCCAGCCGAACGGTAATCCGCGAAGGCTATTAATGAGCCCGGGGGACACTGGACACACCGGCCACGATATATAGAACCACCGACCGGCCCTGATTGTTCCCCTACCTGGTCCCGCTCCGATTGACCTCCCCGCCGTAGACTGGCAGCCGAAAAGCGTGGAGTTACCGAAGCCGACCGCACCATCGGGGAGCATGCGGTGGGACTGACGAGACGAGAGTTCACGCGACTCGCCGCGGCCGCGGGGATAGGCGCCGCGGGTCTCCTCGACTGGACGAAGACCGGTGGGACCGTACGGCTGGAAAAGTACGTCGACCCGCTGCCGGCGATACCGGTCGCCGTGCCCCGGAAATCCGTCTACCCGAGCGCCGATTACTACGAGCTGACGATGCTCCAGCGCCCGTGGCGGTTCCACCGGGACCTCGGCATGGCACAGGCATGGGGGTACTGGGCGGCGAACCCGGCGGCCCCCTCGAGGCCGATCGGCCTCGGTTACCTCGGGCCGACGGTAGTGGCCCAGCGGCACCGGCCCGTGGTCGTCAGGTATCGCAACGAGCTCCCCAGAACCCACCTGCTGCACTCCGCGGTGGACGTGACCCTCTGGAAGAACCTGCGCGGTGTGCCGCCGGACCCGCCAGGCGGCCGGATGCCGCGGGACTTCCCGTACGGCACGAGCGTGTGGGTCGTCCCCCACCTGCACGGCGGATTCGACGCGCCGCAGTTCGACGGCTCGCCCGAGGCCTGGTTCACCCCGCAGGGAGCCCACGGCCCGGCGTACGCCTCCCTCACCGGAGCCCGCGCCGACGAGGTCGTCTACGCCTACTCCAACAGCCAGCGTCCGACGCTGCTCTGGTACCACGACCATGCGATGGCGATCACGCGGCTCAACATGTACGCGGGCCTGGCCGCGCCGTACGTCATCCGGGACGAGGCCGAGGAGCGCCTGGGGCTGCCCACGGGCGAGTACGAGGTGCCCCTGGTGATCCAGGACCGTACGTTCAACCCGGACGGCTCGCTGTTCTACCCGGCCAAGGGGGTCACGCCCTATCACCCGCGGTGGGTCCCGGAGTTCTTCGGCGAGGTGCCGATCGTCAACGGCAAGGCCTATCCCTTCCTGGCCGTCGAGCCGAGGCGCTACCGGTTGCGGATCCTCAACGCCTCCGACGCGCGTTTCTACCGGATGTGGTTCGAGCACCGCGGGGCCCGGCTGCCGTTCTGGCTGATCGGCGTCGACGGAGGCCTCCGGGCGGAGCCGGTGCAGCTCTCCGAGATCTTCCTCGCGCCGGCCGAACGAGCGGATGTGATCGTCGACTTCGGCCGGGTGCCGCGCGGCGCGTACCTCACCGTCAGGAACGACGCGCAGGCCCCGTTCCCCACGGGTGGCGGGCCACCGATGCGGGAGCTCATGCGGTTCAGCGTCACCAAGGCCCTGTCCGGGCCGGACCGGTCGACCTCTCCGGACGCGCTGGAGCTGCCGGCGATCAGCCCGCTCGGCCCGACACCCGGAGTCCCGGCGCGCGAGCTCGTCCTCACCGAGACCGTCGACCGGGCCGGCGAGTCGATCCACCTCCAGATCAACCGGAGGTTCTTCTGCGAAGCGGTCGAGGACACGCCAAGGCTCGGCACCACGGAGATCTGGGAGTACGTCAACACGACCGAGGACGCGCACCCGATGCACGTCCACCTCGTACAGTTCCAGGTCCACAACCGGCAGCGAGCCGACACCGCCTCGTACAAGAAGGACTACGAGAGCTGGGTGACGGGCGGCCGCAAAGAAGGGGCCAAGCCGGTGCTGGCCAAATATCTCATCGGCGAGCCGATGCCGGCGGAGCCGCAGGAGATGGGCCGTAAGGACACCTTCAAGGCCTATCCGGACATGGTGAGCAGGATGATCGCGACCTTCGACCTGCCGTCCGCCATCCCGGAGATTCCCGGGACCAGGCCGCGCATGCCGGCGGAGTACGTCCACCACTGCCACATGCTCGAGCACGAGGACAACGAGATGATGCGCCCATGGCAGGTCACGGCTGGTTGATCCGGGCCTGGATCTCTGGCCTTGCCAGGGGTGTATGAACTCTTACGCGTTGCTGATCGCTGTCGCTTGCTCGATCACGCTGCTGTGCCTCTCCTGGCGTCGGGGGTCACCCGGCCGGCGTGATCGCGGCTTTCAGGACGTCCCGCAGAGGCGTCGGCGGACGGCCGATCAGGCCGGCGAGTGCCGGGTCGACCGGGGAGAAGTCGCCCTGGCGGCTGGCGGCGAACAGCCCGACGAGCATCCCCGCCTGCGGTTCGGGCACGCCGTGGGAGACCAG
>JAOPYH010000520.1 GCA_025964715.1 Streptosporangiaceae bacterium
GTCGCACGGCCGTCATCACCTCCTCGGCGGCGGCCTCATTGTCGCTGAAGCTGAACACGATCGATGCGCCGTCATTGCACAGTCGCTCGACGATCGCCCGCCCGATCCCCCGGGAACCTCCGGACACGAGCGCGGTCTTGCCGTCCAGCACTCCCATAGCGCCTCCTACCGCGTTTCGCCGGCCCGCTGGGGCTGGAGCCATGGCGACACGCGATCCCGGTCCAGCAGGTCGGGGCGGGCCAGGCCGTCGAGCATCAGGTGCACTGACTTCTCGGCATCGCGCGTCCAGGCATAGCACTGCTCCTTCGACCGGCAGTGCATGGCCGCCCGGCTCTGCGCTACGGCCACAATGGCCGCCGCGTCGGCACCCACCTGCTCCCTCTCGACTCCCGGGTCACGGAGCCGTACTCCTCCCGTGGCGGCGATGCCGGCCACATCGCAAAGCCGCTCCCGGAGCCACTCCCACGGCGCGGTCTTGACCTCATCCGCCCAGTGACGTTCGGACGGCTCGACACCGAGGAAACGTGGGTGGAAATGCGCGGCCTCGAACCCGCCCGGCACCCCATCGATACGGTCGAAGAGATCGGCCCGCCAGACCGGCTGGTCGGCCACGATCCGCTGCGCGGCCGACTCCGATCCGCGGCGGGGCTCCTGCGCCCGTAGCCGGAGCTCGATGCGGGCGCCATGCTCCAGGTGACTGTCCTCGAGGCTGACCTCGAACCAGTGCCGGACCAGGACCGCTACCTCGTTGTAGACAAAGGCGTGTAGCACCAGGCTGCTCCTCTCAGGGACCGTCTCGCAAGGCGACTGCCGCACCATGGGTAATCCTGCAACACGGCTCCGTGCCCTGGCTATGGCCGCACCGCCCGCCGTCCCTTCGAGATCCCGGCCGGCGCCGTTCCGCGGACCCGGCCCTCACACGGATCCGGCAGCCAGAGAGATCCGTTAGGTTGAGGTGTGGCGATGCACTTGTTGGCGCTGACCGAACCCGGCTGGGACGATGGGCCTGCGTGACCGCGTCCGGCGCCTGATCCAGCGCCCGGGCACCATAGATCTCGCGCCGATGCTGGCCACCGTCGCCGACGCCGGCACACGGGAGGCCCGTGTCCGCGGGCTGTCCGACGCGGAACTGACCGCCGCCGCGACGGCGCTGCGGGATATGCGGCCGGCCGACCTCGCGGAGCTGTGCGCGCTCGGCCGGGAGGCCGCGCGACGAGCGCTCGGCGAGAGACCCTTCGACGTGCAGCTCCTCGGCATGCTGGGAATGCTCTCCGGCCACGTCGTCGAGATGGCGACCGGTGAGGGTAAGACGCTCGCGGGTGCGCTGGCCGCCGCCGGCTACGCCCTCCGCGGCAAGCGGGTCCACGTGATGTCGGTCAACGACTATCTCGCCCGGCGGGACGCCCAGTGGATGGAGCCGATCTACACGCTGCTCGGCGTGTCGGTCGGGTCCGTGGGGCAGACGTCCACGCCGCAGGAGCGCCGGCTCGCCTACGCCGCCGACGTCGCCTACGCCCCGGTGAGCGAGATCGGCTTCGACCTTCTGCGCGACCGGCTCTGCACGGACGTGGGAGACCAGGTTCTGCCCCCGCCGGAGGTGGCGCTGATAGACGAGGCGGATTCGGTCCTCATCGATGAGGCGCGCGTCCCGCTGGTGCTGGCGGGTGCCACCGAGAGCTACGAGTCCGATCCCGCCTACGCCGAGATGGTGCGGCTCCTGGTGCCGGGCGTTCACTACGAAGTCGACGACGAGCGGCGCAACGTCCAGCTCACCAGCGCCGGCGCTCGCGCCGTGGAGGGCACGCTCGGCGGCGTCGATCTGTACGACGCCGAGCACGTGGAAACCCTGACCGGGGTCAACGTCGCGTTGCACGCGCACGTGCTCCTGCGCAAGGACGTGGACTACATCATCCGCGACGGCAAGGTACGCCTGATCAACGAGTCCCGCGGCAGGGTCGCGCTGCTCCAGCGCTGGCCGGACGGGTTGCAGGCCGCCGTCGAGGCCAAGGAGGCCCTCGCGCCGAGTGAGAGCGGCGAGATCCTCGACTCGATCACCGTCCAGAGCCTGGTCCGCGGCTATCCGGCCGTGTGCGGCATGACCGGCACCGCCCTGGCGGTCGCCGAGCAGCTGCGCGAGTTCTACGAGCTCGAGGTCGCGGTGATCCCGCCCAACGTGCCCTGCGTACGGGAGGACGCCCCCGACCGGTTGTACGCGACGGTGGCGGACAAGGAGGCCGCACTCGTCGAGCACATCGCGGCGACCCACGCCGACGGACGGCCGATCCTGGTGGGCACGCTCGACATCGCCGAGTCGGAACGGCTGGCTCGCCGGCTGGAGCGGGCCGGAATGAGCTGCGTCGTGCTCAATGCCAAAAACGACGCCGCCGAGGCCGCGATCATCGCCCTGGCCGGGACGTACGGCTCCATCACGGTGTCCACGCAGATCGCCGGGCGCGGCACCGACATCCGGCTCGGCGGCCCGGCAGGCCGCGGCGGAACGGACGGCGCCGGCGATCCGCACGCGCGCGTGGCGTCGCTCGGCGGCCTGTATGTGATCGGCACCGGCCGGCACCACAGCAGCCGTCTGGACGACCAGCTTCGAGGCAGGGCCGGCAGGCAGGGAGATCCGGGCGGCTCGGTCTTCTTCACGAGCCTCGAAGACGACCTGATCAAACAATATGCCGCGGACGAGGAGCCGGACGCCCCCTCCGACGTCGAGGGCCTGATCTCCGACGCCAACGCCTCGTGGGTCGTGGGACACGCCCAGCGCGTCGCCGAGGGTGTGGACCTGGAGATTCACCGGAACACCTGGCGCTACAGCCGGCTGGTCGAGTTGCAGCGCCGTGAGGTGCTGGCGGAGCGGGACGAGATCCTGCGCGGCGACGCCGCGGACGGCTTCCTCGCCCGGCAGAGCCCGGAGCGCCACGCCGAGCTTCGTGCGGCGGTCGGGAAGCACACGCTGGAGGGAGCGGCCAGGCAGATCGTCCTGTACCACCTCGACCGCTGCTGGGCCGAACACCTTGCCTATCTCGCCGACCTGCGGGAAGGCATCCACCTGCGGTCCCTCGCGCGCGGGCTGAACCCGCTGGATGAGTTCCACCGTGAGGCGGTCCCGGCCTACAAGAGGCTGCTCGGTCAAGCCCGCTCCCGTGCCACCGAGAGTTTCGGCGGACTCACCGCCACCGATGGCACCCTGGATCTGGACGGCGCGGGGCTACAGCGCGCCTCCGCCACCTGGACCTACTTGGTCCACGACAATCCGTTCGGCTCCATGGACGAGCGCGCGCTCAAGGCTCTCGTCGGAATGCTGCGCCGCCGCAAGGGACGCTGACCCGCACTAGAACAACCGCCGGTCCGTAGCAATTCGAACATCTGCATTCACGCCGATTGAGCAGGCACGTCCGGCCGCCGTCACGGTCCGTTCACCTGCTCGCTCGAGGGTGTTTCCGTAGCCGGAGACCCGGCTGTTGGGAGATCGGGGATATGGGCAAGGGCGTCGATCGCGACCACCACGCGCACGAGGACCCGGCGGAACTGCCGCGGGCGCTCGACGGCTCGATCCCCGACGAGGAGCTCTCGCCCGCGGAGCTCTCCCGCCGTACGCTCCTGCGCGGCGCCGGACTCCTCGGCGCGAGCGCCGCGGCGGCCGGGGTGCTGGCCGGCCCGGGCGTCGCCGAGGCCGCGCGGAAGGCGGCCGTTCCGACGCGGTCCGGGCGCGACGGCTATCTCTGGCTCGCCGGCGACCATCACGTCCACACCAGGTACAGCCCGGACGGGGTCTACCGGGTGATCGACCATGTCCGGCACGCGGCCGCCTTCGGGCTCGGGTGGCTGGTCATCACCGACCACGGCAGTGCCGAACACGCCAAGATCGGCGTAGAGAAGGTCAACCCGGATGTCGTGGCCGCCCGAGAGGCCACCAGGAGCACCCTGGTCTTCCAGGGACTGGAGTGGAACATCCCGGCGGCCGAGCACGGCACGGTATTCGTCCACCCGGGCGGCAACGAGGTCGCGGTGCTGAAGGAGTTCGAGAACTCCTTCGACGGCGTGGTGAAAAAAGCCACCACCACCACCCCGGCCAACGAGGCACTGGCCATCGCCGGAGTGAACTTCCTCGCCCAGGCGGTCGCCGGGCGGCGCGTGCGCGACGCGCTCTTCCTGGCCAACCACCCCGCCCGCAATGGCATCGACACGCCGCACGAGATCCGCGGCTGGCGTGACGCCCAGCCGGCCATCGCGGTGGGCATGGAAGGAGCCCCCGGCCACCAGGCCGCGGGAATCCCGGCGCCGCACGGGCCCGGCACCGCGCGGGGCTACTACCACAACGGCCCGAGCACGGGGTCCTTCCCCGGCTACCCGCCAGAGAGCTACCGGACCTTCGGCGGCTTCGACTGGATGACCTCGACCGTGGGTGGCCTCTGGGACAGCCTGCTCGCCGAGGGAAAGCCCTGGTGGATCACCGCCAACTCCGACTCCCACGCCGTCTACGCCGACACCGCCACCCGCGGGCCGCACTCGGACTTCACCGGGAACGGGCGTTACGACGACCCGGTCTACGCCGGGGACGTCGAGCTCGAGAACGGCGACTTCTGGCCGGGCTTCTACAGCCGTACGCACGTGGGCGCCGAGTCCTTCTCCTACGCCGCGGTCATGGAGGCGATCCGCGAGGGCCGCGTCTGGGTCGACCACGGCCAGCTGATCAAAGGACTGCACGTAAGGGCACGCGGGAGCCGGGGCGGCTCCCGCGGCGTCACCTTGGGCGGCATGCTGAACGTCCGCCGCGGCGCCAGGGTGGAGCTGGTCATCGAGATAGCCCTGGCCACCGAACCGAACTGGGCGCAGTTCGTCCCCGCCCTCGCCCGGATCGACGTCATCCAGGGAGACGTGACCGGGCCCGCCGCCGACAAGGACGCCTTCGTCGCACCGAGCACCAAGGTCGTGAAGTCCTTCGAGCTCGGGAGCAAGACAGGCGCGGTCAGGCTGATCTATGACCTCGGGGCGGTGGACCGACCGGTGTACGTCCGGCTGCGGGGCACCGATGGCAACCGGTCCGGCCCGGGGCCGGGCGGCGCGGCGGTCGACCCGAACGGCCCGCAGATCGACCAGGTCGGTAACGCCGACCCGTGGAGGGACCTGTGGTTCTACAGCAACCCGATCTGGGTCCTGCCGCGGTCATGAGCGTCCCCGCCCGCCTCCGCGATGGCGCGTTCCGAGGTTCTCGGCCCGGCCCCCTCCTCTGGCCCATTACGATCATGCTCGCGAGCCCAAAGATCCACTCAGATCCCACCTCAGTGGCACCCTACAAGCTGTAGGGTCACAGTCTCGATCTCGGCCGGTCCGAGGGCCGGCATCCCTGACGGCCTCGGCTCTGTCGTCCTGAAGAAGATAGGGTCCGCATGCCTGATTCACCACGGCCTCGACGACACCTACCCGGCAGAGGCCCGCTCGGCGGCACGCTGGCCGAGGGCATGACCATCGGGCTCATCGTCTCCGTCGCGGTGATCGCCGGGTGGGACGCGCTGCCGGTTCCGGACCCTTCGCGGCACTCACAGCTCCTCGTCCTGGGCGCGGCCGTGATCCTCGGCGCGGCCGTCGCGGGGATCTGGCGAGTCGCGGCGGTGCGCCGGGAGGCCGCGGAGCCCGAGGACTCCCGCGAGGAAGCACGTACCTGAGCTGAAGCACGGGGGCGAGCCCAGGGCGGCACTACGCGCCGTAGGGTTAAGACATGACGGTGAACCACGGGCGTCGGCGGGGTGCCGGGGAGTTGGAGAGTGAGGTTCTCGCCGCGCTGTGGGCAACGGATCGGCCGTTGACGCCCGCGGACATCCAGGCAGCACTCGGCGGAGATCTCGCCTACAACACCGTGCACACCATCCTGAAGCGGCTGTGGGACAAGGACCTGGTGATCCGGGACGCCCAGGGCCGGCGCGGGGCCTACCGGCCCGCCATGGGCGCCGCGGCCTTCACCGCCGAGCAGATGCACGAGCTCATGGAGGGCGCGGACCCACTCGCGGTCCTGCAGCAGTTCGTCTCCCGCCTCGATCCCGGCGAGGAACAGGCGCTGAGACACCTGCTCGACGACGGCGGCCGACGGGAGGCCGCACCATGAATCCCGCGATGCGGGCCACGGACGGCCTGGCCGCAATCGCCCAGGCGCCGCACTTTCTGCCGTCCTGACCAGCCCACGCGCCACCGTGACCAGGCGGGAACGCGCCCTACAGCGCGTAGGGTTTGTGTAGGGTTGTCCGTGCCGGTCCACGACCGAGCCGGAATCCTGCACGGTCGCCTGCGGCACGCGGTGGTCTTCTGACCGGTCCGCACGGCAACCCCTTCCGCACCGCCAGCGGCCGCCGTCGCGGCCGATCGGAGTACGCATGTCCCTCGCCGTCAACGTCCTTGACGCCCAGTCGCTGATCACGAGCTTCGGCCTGGCCGGAATCTGCGCGATCATGTTCGCCGAGACCGGCCTGCTCATCGGCTTCTTCCTGCCGGGCGACTCCCTGCTGTTCCTCGCCGGTGTCGCCTCCTCCGGGGCCGCCGCCGTCGCCTTCCACAAGCCGGGCTTCCACCTGCCCCTGGCGACGCTGCTCGTCGCCGCCCCCCTGTGCGCCATCGCCGGTGCCCAGACCGGCCACCTCATCGGCGCGCGCGTGGGGTCGAAGCTGTTCGCCAGGCAGGACTCCCGCCTGTTCAAGCGGGAGTACGTGGAGAAGGCCGAGGGCTACTTCACCGCCTATGGCGCCCCGAAGGCCGTGGTGCTGGCCCGCTTCATCCCGATCGTCCGCACCTTCCTGAACCCGGTCGCGGGGGTCCTGGAGATGCCCGCCGGCAAGTTCTTCCTTTGGAACCTCATCGGCGGCGTCGTCTGGGCGGACGGCGTCATCCTCCTCGGTTATGTTCTGGGCGACTCGCTCAAGGGGAGCATCGACACCTACCTGCTTCCCGCCATCGGTCTCATCATCGTCGTCTCCCTCCTGCCGGTCGTGATCGAGGCTGTGCGCTCGCGACGTCAGGGCAAGCACCGCGCCTGACCCACGTGCCGCCAACACAAACCGAGACGGCCGGGTCTCCGATACATCGGAGACCCGGCCGTCAACCATTCGGCGGTGAGGATTCCGGGAATCTATCCCGAAATTCTCAGCTCGAGGAATTGAACGCGGGGTAGTAACCGCTGCGCTGACCCAGCGCGGTGGGGTGATAGGAGTCACCGATCGGAATCGTCACCGCGTTGAGCCATCCGTCGGCCGAGCACAATTCATGGCCGGAGAACTCGTCGCGAACATCGGAGAACACGAAGCGCGATCGTGAGGCCGCCTGGGAAACGACGCTGTCCAGCAGATCCGCGGCGCCATTGAGGGCGTTCCGCTTGGTGTTGCTCAGCCCGACGCAGA
>JAOPYH010000036.1 GCA_025964715.1 Streptosporangiaceae bacterium
GCGCGAAATTCCGCAAAGCCAGCGATCATCGGTGGCATGGAGACAGGATCCCCACCGAACACCAGACTCGCGCGCAACTGCGCATAGAGGCCATTCAGCGACAAAGCGCCGGTCCGCCTGGGCGGTCCGTACGGCCTGGAGCGTCTGGCCCAGAACAACGAGGCGTACCGGCAGACCATCGTGGACGTGATCTACGCCTACCTCCGGATGCCCGGCGCGGAGGTCAACGATGACGAGAGACATGTCCGGCTCGCCGCCCAGCGTGTCCTGTTGGGCGCGCGATGGCCCGGGCGGATTTCAGTCATGCGGTCTTCACGGGCCGAACTCGCTTCGACGATGCCGTATTCGAAGACTCGGCACGGCTCACGGACGTCGTCTTGCCGGGGCAAGCCTGGTAGGACGTGGGGGAAGATCGGCAACGGTGGCTCCGGGAGGTGCCCATGCGGTACGAGATCGAGGTCGACATCGACGCCGCGCCGGAGGCGGTGTGGGAGGTCCTGGCCGACGTGGAGCGCTGGCCGGAATGGACGCCGTCGATGACCCTTCTGCGGCGGCTCGAGGACGGCCCGTTCGGTCTCGGCAGCACGGTGCGCGTGCGGCAGCCCAGGCTCCCGCAGGCCGTGTACACCATCACCGATTATGAGCCCGGCCAGACCTTCACCTGGGCGACGAGGTCTCCGGGCGTAACGACCGTCGGCGGCCACCACGTCGTCCCCCGCGGAGACGGCCACGCGACCGTTCGGCTCACTCTCGACCAGACCGGCGTTCTCGCACCGCTCGCCGGACTGTTCTCGGCCCGGCTGGCCCGCCGCTACGTCACCCTGGAAGCCGAAGGCCTCAAACAACGCTGCGAATCCCTACCCTGATCAGCCACTCCAGGTGACGTGCTCCCATCACGCCGCTGTCGCGGTCTTGTACCGCTCATCCTGCCAAGGAGAAAGCCCCCGCACTCCGAGTTCTTGGAAAGCGCGGGGGCTTCGCCGTGTCCGGTTTCAACCGGTGACCGCCAGGTCCCCCTTGACCGGGGTAGGTGCAGGCGCTTCGCCGGGCGGCGTGCTGTCCGACGGGGACGGCACCGGGGTGGAGCCGGTCGGCTCAGGCGTAGGCGTCTGAGTCGTAGTCTCACTCGGAGTCGGAGTGGGAGTGGGACTCGGGCAGACCTTCCCCGTGATGTTGCCGGTTGTGCCTGCCCCGCTGTCCTCAACCATGTGCTCGCACCGGGTGCGATAGTCCCAGTGCCACGGGTCGATGCCGGACGTTGAAGCACCACCACCCGCGAAGTAGTGCAACGGCCACTGACCGGTGGTCGGAGCATTGGTCCCGTTGTAGTGCTCAGCGGGGGAACAGGAGGGGCTCTTCTCACTGAGTACCGTGTAGCTTCCGGAGCCGTGCAGCCGGCCGGTGACCTTGTTGGCGATCAGCACGCTGTTGTCGCCGTCGCTCGGCTTGCCGGGCACCGAGGTGAACCTCCCGCTGTCCTTGATGTGCACGGACCACTTACCCTCCGGGAGCTGGGTGATCGTGGTAGCACGGGCGAACGTGTCCAGCGCCCAGCCCGCACCGGATTCCGGGTGCTGGCTGAAGGTCGCGTGGCACTGTATGGCTGCGACGCTGGTGTCCGCGTAAGCGACGGCCGGCAGGGTGAGGGCGCCTGCGGCCACAGCCGTGGATACGGCGAGAAGTCGTCTCATGCGTCTGAGACGCTTCAAACGCGCCTGAGGGTAGCCGTGTGGCCACTTTAGGACAGTGGGGTCTGAGGGGGCGGTGAAGTTTGTCGCTCGCTGACCGAGGAGCGTGCGATGTCCGCGTGCGGCGGTCTTACGCTTTGGGACTGGATCTGGTCACGCGTGGTTGGGGTGCCCTGGATGGGGTGCGCGCCCAATGTAGATCGACGACTCACATCACGGAAAGTCTAAGCCAAGCCCTATATCTACTGTTTGAAGCGATATTCGTAGGGCAGATGCCGCTGTGCAGCGGGGATTTCCGCCGTCATTGACGGGCAGCGCGATGATCAAATTCCGCGCCATGAGGTCTCTGTTCGAGAAACTGGTCACCCTGCGCCGGCTCGGATCTCAAGGAGGTAACTTCAATGAGAGTGAAAAAGCGCATAGCGGTTAACCTGCTGGGGTTAGTCCTTGCAGGAGAGACTGCGCTAGCGGTAGGCCCTGCGGCCGCAGCAACTCCAACCAGCGCGCAAAATACTACTGTCGCGACTCAGAGTTCGGTATATGGCCAACTTAGCGCTACGAACCTGGGCCCCCGACGATGCCGTTGGGTGAAAGGTCACACGGTATACAAACACACCCGGGCAGGGACGAAAAAGGTCTATGTATCTGGTCATAAGGTTTGCTGGACGCGCCGGGGCGGCCACCAGGGCACCGGCCACGGGCCCCGCTAACCGACGAACGCAAAATCCGCCACAGACCAGCTCCCCCTCGTCAAACGCGGGGGGGGGAGCTACGGTCCCGTTCGCAAAAGGCCCTCCCGATGACCGGACAGGTGTTGCCTTCCTCCGTTGCGGTCAGCGTTGCTGTCAAGGACAGAGGACGGTTGTACAACTCGGAACTCCGCGGCCGCCTATCGGAATCGAACCGATGACCGACTCCCTACGAGGGAAGATCAGGCCAACAGACTCCGCAGGTCAAAGGCCCCTTCCGATCACCGGTTGGGGCCTTTTGCTATCGGAGGCGTCCTACATCCCGCTTTCGATCGCGGGCAGCGTTGACTTCGCTCAGCCTGGACCTGATGCGGCCGCGTCCCCGCCGTCCAACGAGATCAGCAGACGTACGGTCCGATTGTCACGCAGTCGGTCACGCATACCGAGCAGCCAGGTCCCCCGGACCGGCGGGGATATCCGGGACGATGAGGGCGAACAGCAGTGACCGGAGGGGAGGGCGCGGGGCCTTAGCCCCGGCAGAAGCGCACGATCCGGGTGGCCGGGGACAGGTCGGCCCAGGATGCGCGGATGAGGCCACCGGGATGGCCCGGGCCAGACCGTACGAGCCGGTGGCCGCGCCGATCGCCACGACCGAGACGGCGAGGAGGAACAGGATCTGCAGTTCGCGTCCGAGTGGGCGCGGCCCGCCGGTGACCAGCGCGGGCAGGCCGACCAGGGCCAGTCCGTAGGTGGCGAATCCGCCGTCCTTGACCACGTCGGTGATCAGGACCTTCTGCACGGCGTCGAAGCGGAGCGACGCCTTCGGGCCGGCAAGGGCGAACGCGACCAGGCCGATGCACGGCCCTCATACTGCTCGTCTGGGACGCGTTCATGCGCCACCGGACTGGCAGAAACGGCGCAGGGCGGCGAGCAGCAGTGCGATGTTGGCGATTCCGGCGCATTCGAGCACCGTTCGGGCGGACGCCCCGGTCACCGCCTTGATGACGCCCAGCGAAACGGTGTACGGAGAGTAATAGGGGCTGCCCGAGGCCGCGTCGACCAGCGGATCCTTGGGATTCCATAGGTCACGCGCCAGCGCGTCCACCGTCGCGAGGTGGAGCTGGAAATCGCCGACCCATGTGTGCCGCAGGGTGACCAGCACCGCCCATAGTCCGACGGGGAGCGCGACGATGAGGTACGGATCGTGCCACCATCGGTCGCGGCGTCGGCCGGGGGCCTGCTCCTGGTCGGCGCCGAAGCGATGCACGAGATCTTCGCTGAGGAGCTCTTGGACCATAGTCACGCAGTCGGTCAATCACTCGGAAACAGAAGGCCCCTCCCGATGATCGGAAGGGGCCTCTGACGTGCGGAGCCGCCTATCGGAATCGAACCGATGACCTATTCATTACGAGTGAATCGCTCTGCCGACTGAGCTAAGGCGGCATGCCGTCGTCGGACAGCGGCACGAGTCTACCGGTTCAGGGAGGCACTCCGCCCACACGTTATCGGCAGGTGGTGCCCTCCTTCGGCGGCTGCTCGGTGACGAGGTAGTGCTCGATCGCCTTGCTGATGCAGGGGTTGCCCTGCAGGTAGGCGGTGTGCCCGTCGCCCTCCAGAGTCAGCAGCCTGCCGGACTCGAGCTCGCCGGCCAGGTTCTTCGCCCACTTGTACGGGGTGGCCGGGTCACGGGTCGTCCCGACGACCACGATGGGCGCGGCTCCGCGGGCGGCGACCGCCTGGGGCTGCTGGGTGTTCTTGGTGGGCCAGTAGCTGCACGGGAGGCTGCCCCACACCACGAAGGGCCCGAACCGCGGCGCCGACTTCTTGGACTCCTCGGCTGCCTGCTGAACACCCTTGAGGTCGCCGGGGTAGGGCTTGTCCAGGCAGTTGATGGCCATGTTGGCCTCGGTCTGATTGGTGTATTGGCCGTTCTCCTCACGCTCGACCAGCAGGTCGCTGAGCCTGAGCAGCATCGTGCCGTCGCCCTCCATGGCCTGCTTGAGCGCCAACCTCAGCGCGGGCCAGCTCTGCTTGTTGTAGAGCGCGGTGGCGATTCCGAGCGTCACGAAGGCCTCGGTGACCTGGCGCCCATCGCCGAGGGTGCTTTTGAGCGGTGTGCGGTCCGTCTTCCGCTGGAGATCCGACACCTTCTTCAGGGCCTCGTCCACGCTCCCCTTGCCCAGGGGGCAGTCGGGCTGCTTCAGACAGTCGGCGGCGAAGGCGCGCAGTGCGGTCTCGAAGCCCCTGGCCTGCTCGAGGTTGACCTCGTTGGCCGACAGCTTCGGGTCCACCGCGCCGTCCAGGACGAGGGCCCGCACGTTCTTGGGGAACTGGTTGGCATAGAAGGCGCCCAGATAGGTGCCGTAGGAGAACCCCAGAAAGGACAGCCGCTTGTCCCCGAGCGCGGCCCGCAGCACATCCATGTCCCGGGCGGCGTTCACCGTGCCGACGTACGGGAGGTTCGTGCCGGACTTGGCATCACAGCCGGCGGCGAAGGCCTTGCTCGTGGAGACCAGATCGGCGACCTCCTTCTGGTCATCCGGCGAGGTGTCGATGGAGAAGTAGCGGTCGAGGTCCTTGGAGCTGAGGCAGCGCACCGGGTCGCTCTCGCCGACCCCGCGCGGGTCGAACCCGACGAGGTCGAACCGGGACCGCAGCGCCTTGCCGAACGCCTGGCCGGACTCGCGGATGAACTTGACGCCGGAGCCGCCCGGGCCGCCCGGGTTGGTGACCAGTGACCCGACCCGGTGGGCCTTGTCGTGTGCGGGGAGCCTGATCACCGCGATCTTCATCTGGCCGTTGCCCGGGGCGCCGTAGTTCCGGGGCACCTTGAGGTCAGCGCACTGGAACCCCCCCTTGCAGTCCGTCCAGGCCGGCTTCTGCTTGTAGTACGTCTCCAGACCGGCGGGTGTCCCGGATGGCCGTGCCTCCCCCGGCGTCGCCCCCCCGGACGCCGTACAGGCGGTCGCCGTGAGCGCCACGCTCACGACGACGGTGACCCTACGAAATGCCTTCACCAGACTCCCCCTCAACCGGGCGTGTACCCTGTGTGATCTCCCATAGTCGTACGGTAACCTCCGATCCTCCAGCCGAATCGCTGGGCCGACCGCGCATGGCCACAATCGGCAGTCGTGCCGGGCCCCTACGACCGGCTGTAGATGAGACTTGGATGAGAAGACGGCCGCCTTGGGAGCCTACGGGCCGGCTAGGTGAATCGCCCGGTTAGCTTGGGGTCTTATGGAGACCCGGAAGACCGACGTGCCCGGCGAGGCCGATCGGCGCGCCCGGGTGCTGGTCGTCGACGACGAACCGGCCGTACGAGAGTCGCTGACCAGCAGCCTGGTCTTCGAGGGCTACGAGGTCGTCGAGGCCGTGGACGGCATGGCCGCCCTGGAGGGGATCGACCGTCAGCGGCCGGACGTGGTGGTCCTCGACGTCCTCATGCCACGCATGGACGGGCTCACCGCCTGCCGGCGACTGCGTGCCCAGGGGTGCACACTGCCCGTACTCATGCTGACGGCCAGGGACATGGTCGGCGACCGCGTAACCGGCCTGGACGCCGGGGCGGACGATTACCTTGCCAAGCCCTTCGAGCTCGACGAGCTGCTCGCCCGCGTCCGGGCGCTGCTCCGCCGCGGCGCGATGTCGGCAGGCACCTCCGCGTACGAGGAAAATGGGCTGCTCACCTTCGAGGACCTGCGGATGGACACGCTGAGCCGGGAGGTCAGCCGGGCCGGCCGGCCGCTGGCACTCACCAGGACCGAATACATGCTCCTCGAGATGCTGCTGCTCCATCCCCGGCAGGTGCTGACCCGCGAGCAGATCCTCGAGACCGTGTGGGGGTTCGAGTTCGAGCCCGCCTCCAACTCGCTGGACGTATATGTGATGTATCTGCGCCGCAAGACCGAGGCCGGTGGCCTGCCCCGGCTGATCCACACCGTGCGCGGCATCGGCTATGTGCTCCGCGCCGTGGCCCGGCCATGACCCGGCGGCTCACACTGCGGGCGCGGTTGACCCTGCTCACCGCGGTGGCGGTCGCCGTGGCCGTCGCCGCCTGCGCGGCCGCGAGCTGGTTCCTCACCCGCAACCAGCTCTACCGCCAGCTCGACCGGACACTCGCCACCACCCCGGCGGGACGCCCCTGGGAGGTCGACAGCGCGCTACGGGACTGCAGCCCGACCCCCCGGGAGGTCAGGCCCAGTCCCTTCCGGGTCATCACCGCACAGGTGATCAGGCCCGACGGCACCTGGTGCGCCATCGCCGACTCGCCGCGGACCCTGGTCATCACCGACGCCGACGTCCAGGTCGCACGCGGCGCGCGTGCCCAGGTCTACCGCAACGGGGCCGCGACGGACGGCAGCTCCATGCGGGTCCTGACCCGCCGCGGCCCGACCGGGGCCACGGTGGCCATGGCGCTCCCACTACGGGAAGTCGAGAGCTCGCTGAACAACCTCGCCCTCCTGCTGATCCCCGTCGCACTACTGGGCGTACTCGCCGCCGCATCCGCGGGCCTGCTCATCGCGCACGCGGCGCTGCGGCCGGTGGATGAGTTCACGGGCGTGGTCGAGCACATCGCCCGTACCGAGGATCTGGACACCCTCATCCCGGTCGACGGCAAGGACGAGATCGCACGGCTCGGCGGCTCGTTCAACACGATGACCAGGGCCTTGGCCGCCTCGCGCGACCGGCAGCGCGCCCTCATCGCCGACGCGGGCCACGAGCTCCGCACCCCGCTGACCAGCCTGCGGACCAACATCGACCTGCTGCTGCGCAGTGAGGCGGCCGGCCGCGACCTTCCCGCGGACACCAAGCACCGGCTGTTGACGAGTGTGAAGGCACAGCTCCACGAGCTTTCCAGCCTGGTCGGCGATCTGCTGGAGCTCGCCAGGCCGGACCGCCGTGACAAGCCGACCGAGGTCGTCGGCCTGCACGACGTCGTCGGCCGCGCGGTCGAGCGGGCCCGGCTGCGCGACCTCGGCCTACGCGTCGACGTCGAGGTACGGCCCTGGTACGTGCACGGTGACGCGGGACAGCTCGAACGGGCCGTGATGAACCTGCTGGACAACGCGGTGAAGTTCAGCCCGCCCGGCGGCACGGTGAACGTCCGGCTGCGCGACGGCGAACTCACCGTACGGGATCACGGCCCCGGGATCCCGCCGGAGGATCTCCCGCACGTCTTCGACCGGTTCTGGCGGTCGCCTTCGGCGCGAAGCCTGCCCGGCTCGGGGCTGGGCCTGTCGATCGTCGCTCTCGTGGTGCGCGAGTCCGGAGGCGAGGTCTCCCTGGAGCCCGGCGACGGCCAGGGCACCCTCGCCCGTGTACGACTGCCGGGCACCGCACAACAGGCTCTCGTCTAGGGCCCTGCCCAGCCCCTCAGCCGCCTCCGCCGGCCGGGGCGTTTGCGCTCCCGCCGCTGACTCCACCCCGCCGTCCGGCACCGCCGGCGAAGCCGCCGCCCTGGTCGACGCTGGTGGCGGTCACGGTGCCGTCCTGGCCCGCCGTTCCGCGGATGACGACGGTCGAGCCGGACTTCAGGTCGCCGAGGGAGCCGCTCTTGGTGACCTGGACGGTGGTGGAGCCGCTGGTCTGGACCTTCACCACGCCGTTCGGGGTCTGCAGGTAGATCATCTTTCCATCGACCTTCTGGACGGTGCCGAGGGTCAGGTTTCCGGCGCCACCCGCCGCGGACCCGCCGCCGGGCCGCGCGAAGCCACCACCCTGGCCCGCCTGCCCGCCCTGGCCGTCCTGGGCGCGGGCTCCGCCGGCCATCGGGCCCGCAGACGCCGACGAGTCGTTTCCACCCCACAGCTTGTGCGCCTGGATCCCGCCGACGAAGCCGGCCAGCAGGATCAGCCCGGCGCCGAGGTAAAGCGTGGGGCCCGACAGGCCACCACCCTTGGGGCCCGCCGCCAGCTCCTCGTCGAGATCGCCCTCGAACGGCGACGTGTGCAGCGGTTCCGCGTCACCCGGTTCATCCCGCCGGTCCTCGGCCTGCCCGGCCGGAGCCGTCTGCTGCTTCGGCTTGCGCCGTATCGTGCTCATGTGGTTCTCCTCGTGTTCAGGTTCGCGGGTCATGAAGGGCTCCCTTGCTCACGGCTCGCTCACTCATGCCGGAGTGCCTCGATGGGGCGCAGCCGGGCGGCGCGGTTGGCGGGGTAACTTCCGAAGAACAGTCCGATGGCCACGGACACGCACAGCGCCAGCAGGATCGACGAGGGCACGATCACCGGCTTGACCCCGACGATGGTGAACATCGTGCCGATCACGCCGGCTGCGACGCCCAGGATCCCGCCGACCAGGCTGAGCATCGTCGCTTCGGCCATGAACTGGCCGAGGATCGCGCCCTTGGGCGCGCCGATGGCCTTGCGGATGCCGATCTCGCGGGTCCGTTCGGTGACCGTCACCAGCATGATGTTGGTGATGCCGATGCCGCCAACGAGCAGGCTGATCGCGGCGACGGCGCCGAGCAGCACGGTGAAGGTCCGGCTCGACTCGCTCACCGCCGTCTGGACGCTGGCCTGGTTGGTGACCTGGAAGTCGGCCGCCGCCGTGCCGGTGATGCCGTGCCGCTGCTCGAGGAGCGCGGTGACCTCGCCCTGGGCGGCGTCGACCGTCCCCGAGCTCTTGGCCTCGACCACGATCTGGTCCAGCCCGCCGTACCCGGTCAGGCTCTCCTGTACGGCCGGCAGCGGTGCGATCGCGATGTTGTCGGCGTCCTGGAAGCTCGCGGAGTCCGAGCCCGTCGCCTTCAGCACCCCGATGACGGTGAACTTGATGCCCCCGACGTTGATCTGCTTGCCGACCGGCTGGACCAATCCGAAGAGGTCGCCGGCGAGGCTGCTGCCGATCACCATGACCTTGCGCCCACTGGTGGCGTCGTCCGTCGAGAAGGCCGAACCGCTCGCGACCACCTTGTTCGCGGCCTCGAAGTAGGTCGGGTAGGTGCCGACGAACTGGCCGATCGTGGCGGTTGTCCCGGCGTAGGCCGCGGTCGCGGACTGTGCCCGTACGACCGGGGAGGCGCTCTTCACCGAGGGGGCGTTGGTCGCGTCGACCAGGGCGGTGGCGTCGGCGGCGGTGAGGTCGTGCGCCTGCGTACGGGGACCGTTGCTCTGCTGCTGACCGCCCGCCCCTCCGAACCCGCCGGAGCCTCCCGCGCCGCCGGGCCGGCCGCCGAACGGGCCGGCGAACCCGCCGCCGGTCGTGGACTTGGTGATGGTCAGTGAGTTGGCGCCGAGCCGCTGGATGCTCTTCTTGATCTGCTCGGACGAGCCGTTGCCGACGGCGACCAGGAGGATCACGGCGCCGACCCCGATCAGGATCCCGAGGGTGGTGAGCCCGCTGCGCATCTTGTTGGCCGACAGTCCGCGCAGCGCGAACCGCAGTATCTCCGCTGTACTCAACGCTTCGCTCCAAGCACCGTGTCGAACCTGGGCGGGGGGCCGTCGACCGGGGCCTGCCGCCGGTCTTCGACGACCCGGCCGTCCACCAGCCGGATCACCCGCTTGGCGTGGGACGCGACGTCGTCCTCATGCGTGATGATCACGATCGTGCGGCCCGCCATGGTCAGCCCGTCCAGGATGCTGAGCACGTCCCGCGTGGACGTGGTGTCCAGGTTCCCGGTGGGCTCGTCGGCGAGCAGCAGGGCGGGGGCGGTGACCAGCGCCCGGGCGATCGCGACCCGCTGCTGCTGGCCGCCCGACAGCTCCTTCGGCTCGTGGCCGACCCGGTCGGCCAGGCCCACCTCTCTCAGCGCCGCCAGCGCCCGCCGCCGCCGCGGGGCTCCCTTGAGCCCGCCGTACGCCAGGGGAAGCTCGACGTTGGCGAGGGCGGTCATCCGCGGGATCAGGTTGAAGGACTGGAAGACGAAGCCGATCTTGCGGTTCCGCAGGATCGACAGCCTGCGTTCGTCCAGCCTGCCGACGTCGGTGCCGTCCAGCAGATAGCGGCCGCCGCTGGGCACGTCCAGGCAGCCGAGGATGTTCATCAGGGTGGACTTGCCGGAGCCGGACGCGCCCATGATCGCCAGGTAGTCGCCCCGCTCGACGGTGAGCGACACCCCGCGCAGGGCATGTACGGCAATCTCGCCCTCGCCGTAAACCTTGGTCACGGTGCGGTCGTCCAGGACCGGCGGCTCCGCGGTCACGGGCGTCCTCCGCCGGGGAGACCGGCGCCGCCGCGGCCCACGCGACCGGCGCCGCCGCCGATCCCGGCGCCCGGCAAGCCGTTGGAGCCGGAGCCGGCCACGGTGATGACGACCCGGTCGCCTTCATTGAGACCCGACGTGATCTCGGTGCCCTGGGCGCCCCGGACGCCGGTCTCCACGGTCTTGGCGACCTGCGAACCGTTCGGCTGCACGGTGACCGTACTCAGGCCGCCCGCGGTGTGCACCGCGGCCGTCGGCACGTACAGGACGTCGGAGGCGCGGGCGACGGTCACCTCGACCGTCGCGGTCTGGCCGAGCCGCACGCCCGGGGGCTTGGTGCCGAGCGTGACGGTCACGCTGTACTGCACGACGTTGTTGGAGGTGGTCGGGGACACGCCGATCGCGGTCACCTTGCCAGGCGCGGTGACCCCGGTCAGCGCGTCGAAGGAGGCCGTCGCCGCCTGGCCGACCTTGAGCTTGGTGGTGTCGGACTCGGTGAAGTTCCCCTGGATCTGCAGCTTGGACAGGTCGGCCAGCTCGATGAAGCCGCCGGAGCCCGGCGACGTGGATGAGGTCCCCGACGACGAGGTCGCCGATGAGCCGGAGGACGTGGAGCCGCCGCCGGCCGACGAGCCCGTCCCCGATGAGGCGCCCGACGAAGCACCGCCCGAGCCGCTCGAGGAGCCACCGACCGTGCCGTTGACGGCCGTGACCGTCCCGGAGAACGGCGCCGTGATCACAGTGCCATTGAGCGTTCGGACCGCGTTGCGGTAAGCGTTCCTGGCGGTGATGTAGCCGGCGTAGGACTTGGCCGTGGAGGTGTCGTCGTCCGCGGCGTCCAGGCTCGCCAGCGCGGCGGTGACGTTCTCCTGAGCCCCGGTCCGGTCCAGCCTGGCCAGCACCTTGCCCTTCGTGACCTTGTCTCCGGCCTTGACGTAGATATGGGTGACGGTGCCGGAGGCCGCGAAGTCGAGCGACTGCGTCTTGGCGCTCTGGACCGATCCGGATGCCGAAACCGACTGCTCGACCGTGCCGCGCAGAACCTGAGAGGTGCGCGTGGCCGCGCCGGCGCCGCCACCGTCGCCGGCCAGGGAGATATAGGCGAAGCCGACACCCGCCGCCAGCAGCACAGCGAGCGTGCCGTTGAGCAGCAGAGTCCTGCGCTTGAGGAGGGATGCCATGGTTGTGAAGACTGGAGTCCCGCGCTGGGGCGACCATGATGACTTGGTGAAAGTTCCATGAGATCCGGCGTACCGGCCTGCCGCCGGGCCCGTACACCATCACGGCGCCGGGGGATTCTCATCGGGCTCTCATATCCGGATCACGGGGCTTGAACATGCGGCCGTAAGCGTGGGCGCCATGACCCAATCGACGCCACGGCGGCCGCTCGGCGGCACCCGCCAACGGCCGCAGGACCCCGGGGGGCGAGGGCATCTGGTGGAGGTCGTGATCCCGGTCCACAACGAGGAATCCGTCCTGGCCGACAGCGCCCGCCGGCTGCACGCCTATCTCAGCGGCACGTTTCCGTACGCCTTCCGCATCACGATCGCCGACAACGCCAGCACCGACGCCACCTGGCGGATCGCCACCGACGTGGCCGGAGAGCTGACGGACGTACGGGCGGTTCACCTCGAACACAAGGGCCGGGGCCGGGCACTGCGCCGGGTGTGGAGCACGAGTGACGCCGACGTGGTGGCCTACATGGACGTCGACCTGTCCACGGACCTCGACGCCTTCCTGCCACTGATCGCTCCGTTGATCTCGGGGCACAGCGACCTGGCGATCGGGACCCGGCTGTCACGTGGCGCGGCGGTGGTCCGCGGGCCCAAGCGCGAGGTCATCTCACGCGTCTACAACCTGCTGCTCCACACGACTCTGGCCGCACGGTTCTCCGACGCGCAGTGCGGGTTCAAGGCCGGCCGGGCCGAGATCGTGCAGGCGCTGCTGCCGCGCGTCGAGGACGAGGAGTGGTTCTTCGACACCGAGCTGCTGCTGCTCGCCGAGCGCAACGGCCTGCGGATCCACGAGGTGCCGGTGGACTGGGTCGACGACCCGGACAGCCGGGTGGACGTGCCCCGGACGGCGCTCGACGACCTGCGCGGCATGTGGCGCGTCGGCCGCGGCATGCTCGGCGACGGGGCCCTGGCGCCGGTGCGGCGGTCGAGGGCCGACCCGGCCGGGATGGCCCGGCAGCTTCCGGTCTTCGCCGTGATCGGGGTGTTGAGCACGCTGGCCCAGCTCGGCCTCTATCTGCTGCTGCGCCTGATGCTGCTGCCGCCGCTCGGCGCCAACGCGATCTCCCTCTTCCTCACCGGGATCGCCAACACGGCGGCCAACCGCCGCTTCACGTTCGGCGTCACCGGCTCCGTGAACGCGCTGCGCCAGCAGCTCGAGGGCGGCGTGGCCTTCGTGCTGGGCCTCCTGCTGAGCAGCGCCGGGCTGGCGCTGCTGCACGTCCTCGCCCCGGGCGCCGGCCGTACGGTCGAGATCCTCACCCTGGTCGCGGCCAACGGTGCCGCGACGCTGTTGCGGTTCCTGCTGCTGCGGGCCTGGGTCTTCCACCCCCGCAGGGTCGGCGGCCCCCAGCCGCTCCAACTCCCCGCCATCCAGCACGACGTCCCCCAGGAGCAGAACCGTTGAGTGCGCAGACCTTCCCAACAGGCACGGCCCCGCGGCCCGGGGACGGCGGGCCGCCATCGCCGCGGCGAGCGGGGCTGCTGCGGCGCGCCGTCTTGGGCCGGCCCGAGGACCCCCGCTGGGCCCGGCCGGCACTCTGGGGCGTCCTCCTGCTCGCTGCCGTGCTCCACACCTGGCGGCTGTCGGCGAACGGCGACGCGAACGCCTATTACGCCGCCGCGGTGCTGTCGGCGACCAAGAGCTGGAAGGCGTTCTTCTTCGGCTCACTCGACGCCGGGTCCTTCATCACGGTGGACAAGCCCCCGATGGCACTGTGGCTCATGGCGCTGTCCGGGCGGATCTTCGGATTCGACTCCTGGAGCCTGCTGCTGCCGCAGGCCGCCGCGGGGACCGCCACGGTCGGCGTGCTCTACACCGCCGTGCGGCGTGGGATGGGCGAGTCCTTCGGCCGGCACGGCGCGCCTACGGCGGCGACCGTCGCCGCGCTGGCACTGGCACTCACCCCCATCACCGTGGCGATCGACCGGGACAACAACCCCGACACGCTCCTGGTGCTCCTGCTCGTGGTGGCGGCCTGGGCCTGCCTGACCGCCATCAGGACCGGGCGGCTGCTGCCCCTGCTCGGCTCCGCGGCCGTGATCGGCTGCGCCTTCAACACCAAGATGCTCCAGGCCTATCTCGTGCTGCCGGGTCTCGCGGCGGCCTACCTGCTGTTCGCGCCGGGCGGGCTGGTCCGGCGGCTGGCCAGATTGGCCCTCGCGGGCGTGACGCTGGTGGTGTCGAGCTTCTGGTGGATGCTGGTGGTCGACCGGATTCCGCAAGGCAGCCGGCCCTACATCGGCGGCAGCCAGAACGACACCGTCTGGGACCTGGTCATCGGCTACAACGGCCTGGGCCGCATCCTCGGCCGCACCGGCGGCCGGACCGCCGCGGGCCCCTGGGGCCATGGCGGCGGAGGTCCGTCCTTCGGCGGCGCGCCCGGGCTCGGGCGGCTGTTCGGCCAGATCGTGGGCGGGCAGATCTCCTGGCTCGTCCCGTTCGCCGTGGTGGCCCTCGTCGCCGGCCTCGCGCTGCGCGGCCGCGCTCCCCGTACCGACCTCGCGCGGGCGTCGCTGGCGCTCTGGGGCGGCTGGCTGGCCGTGCACTTCGTCGTGTTCAGCTTCGCCCGCGGGACGTTCCACCCGTACTACACCACGGCCATGGCCCCCACGATCGCCGCGCTGACCGGGATCGGCATGGTGGCGATGTTCCAAGCTCACCGCGGGTCCGCGCGCTGGGCGTGGGTGCTGCCACTGGCACTCGCCCTGACGGCAATCTGGTCCGTCGTGCTGCTGCGCCGTACGGCCGGCTGGAACCCATGGCTGGCCTGGGCCGTCGGCGCCGTGACCGTGGTGGCCGTCGCCGGCCTGATCATCGGCCGGCTCGGACGGCGGGCCGGCCCTCGGCTGGGATGCGGGGTGCTCGCGCTGGTGGGCGCGCTGGGCGGCCCTGCGGCGTACGCGGTGGACGCCGCAGGCAGCCGGGTCAGCGGGACGAACCCGCTGGCGGGCCCGGTCCGCGAAGGCATGGGCGGGCCGGGAGGCGCGCGCATGCCCGGGCCGGGCGCCGGCGCCTCCCCGGGGGCGCGTCCGGGCGGTGTGGGACCCGGGGAGGCCGGGGGCGCGCCCGCCGGGCTGCGCGGCCGGTTCGGGTCGGGCCGGATGGGCGGCGGCGCGGAGGGGATGGTGAGCTCACAGCTCATCGCGTATCTGGAGAAGAACCAGGGCGGCGCCCGGTGGCTCGTGGCGGTCAGCAGCGCGCAGTCGGCGAGCGCGATGATCCTGAAGACCGGCAGACCAGTGATCGCGATGAGCGGCTTCACCGGGAGCGACCCGGCCATGACCGCCGGCAAACTGCGGCGGTATGTCCAGGACGGCCTGCTGCACTACGTGCTGACCGGCGACCGCATGGGCCGGGGACGCCAGGGTGACGCCGACGTGACCGCCTGGCTGCGCCAGAGCTGCAAGGTCGTGCCGCCCGGCGAGTACGGGGGCGGCGTCCAGGGCTCGGACACGCCGTCGATGACCGGCGGGGAGCTCTACCGCTGCGGGTGACGTGGCCCCAGGGGGCACGGCCGGCTCGTGCCCCCTGGCCTGCCCGTACGGCTAGGCGATCTTCGTGGCGTAGGAATTGGTGTTGAGCTGGCCGGAGCCCTGGAAGACCTCGATGTCCGCCTCCACGCCGGTGAGGTAGTTGTCCGGGCTGAGCCCCTCGGCCGCACGCAGATGTGCCAGGAAGTCGGCGAGGTCCAGGGTCGCCGAGGAGGCGTTGACCCTGCGGACGAAGGTGTGGACGGGCCAGCCGGCAGTGCCCCGGTAGAGATCCCAGGTGGTCCGGCCGACCTTGACGGTGTCCACTTTGGTCCCCGGTGGCCGGGCGCCACCGGAGCGATAGAGCCAGATCATCACTTCGCCGGTGGGCGGGCTGTTCGCGTCCGGGGTGGCGGTGTCATGCAGGAACAGGTCGTAGCCGACGGCGAAGACGCCCGACCTGGGCGGCTGGAACCGCCATCCGGTCTGCACGCTGCGCTCGTCGGAGAGCCGTACGGGCAGGCCGGTGCCGGTGGACGTCCAGCCCCAGTGCCAGCCCAGCACGCTTGCGGCGACGGACTTCGCCGAGGTCGGCGGGCCTCCCCAGCTCCAGCTCGCACCCCAGCCGATGGTGGCACCGGAGTTCCAGCTGTCCCACACGCACTGCCAGCCGGTCCCGGTCTCCGCGTAGATGTCGTTGTCCAGCCGATACCTGCCGACGGTGACGCTGCCGTTGGGCTCACACGTGGTTCCCGGACGTACGGCCGGTGCCATCCCGGTCGTGCCCACAGTCAGCGAGCCGGCCAGCGCGGCTCGCGTCAGGAGCCGGCGAAGTCGCATCAGCGCGTCCCCCTCGGTGCTCCGGCCTTGCCGAACCGCCAGGTGGGGGGGACCTCGCGCTGGTCCTTTTCAGAATACGTATCCGAAATCGGGCTAACAGCCATAATCAGGGCACAGTGTGCCCACACGACCTGCCCGGCTTCTCACGAATCCTTCACCTAAGGCCCAGAGAACTCTGAAGCCCACCCCCGACGCTCGACCTCATGAACACGCGCACCTCTCCGGCGCCGGTGTGCACCGGGCCCGCATCCGCTGACCGCCGGTCCCTGGCCCGCAGGGTCGCCGGCGGACGTCCCCGCGACCCCCGCTGGGCCCGGCCGGCGCTGCTCGGTCTCCTCGCCGGGTCCGCTGTCCTTTACCTCTGGGGCCTGGGCGCGTCCGGGTGGGCGAACTCCTTCTACTCCGCGGCGATCCAGGCGGGGGCCACGAGCTGGAAGGCGTTCTTCTTCGGCTCCTCCGACGCCTCGAACTTCATCACCGTGGACAAGACCCCGGCCGGGCTCTGGCTGCCGGAGCTCACGGCCCGGGTCTTCGGGCTCGGCCCCTGGAGCGTCCTGGCGCCCCAGGCCCTGATGGGCGTGGCGACCGTGGGCGTGTTGCACGCCACGGTCCGCCGCACCCTCACCGATGCGGTGGGCGAGAGCACCGCTACCGGGGCGGCGCTGCTGGCCGGTGTCGCGCAGGCCCTCACCCCGGTGGCGGCGCTGATGTTCCGCTTCAACAACCCCGACGCGCTGCTCGTCCTGCTGCTCACGCTCGGCGCGTACGGGATGGTGCGGGCGCAGGAGCGGGCCGCGACCCGCTGGATCGTGTTCGCCGGGTGCTGTGTCGGTTTGGGGTTCCTGGCCAAGATGCTGCAGGCCTTCCTGGTCGTGCCGGGCTTCGCGATCGTCTATGTGCTCGCGGCGCCGGCCCCGCTGCGCCGCCGGCTGTGGCAGCTCGCCCTCGCCGGGGTCGGCATGGTCGTCGCCGCGGGATGGTGGGTGCTCATCGCCGCCGCGGTCCCGGCCTCCTCCCGCCCGTACATCGGCGGGTCACAGCACAACAGCGTGCTCGAACTCGCGCTCGGCTACAACGGATTCGGCCGGCTCACCGGCGACGAGGTCGGCGGCCTCGGCAACACCGACCAGCAGGCGGGCTGGACGCGGCTGCTGGCCAGTGAGCTCGGCGGCCAGATCTCCTGGCTGCTGCCGGCCGCGCTGATCCTGCTCGCGGCGGGGCTGTGGACGACTCGGCGGGCGCCGCGGACCGACCCGTTGCGGGCTGCGTTCGTGTTGTGGGGCGGCTGGCTGCTGGTGACCGGCGGCGTGTTCAGCTTCATGCGGGGCATCTTCCACGCCTACTACGCCGTCGCCCTGGCCCCGCCCATCGCGGCGCTCGCCGGCCTGGGGGCCGCCGTGCTGTGGCGACGGCGGCGGGAACGGGGCGTGTCCGCGGTGCTCCCCTGCGCCGTCGCGGTCACCGCGCTGTGGTCCTACATCCTGCTCGGCCGGACTCCGGCGTGGCATCCCTGGCTGCCGATCGCTGTGCTCGCCACCGGGCTCGTCGGGGCCTTGGGGCTGGCGGCCGGCCGGCTGAGCCGGTGGAGGGCGCGCGGTGTGGCGGTGGTGGCCGTGGCCGCCTCGGCCGCGGCGGCCCTCGCCGGCCCGGCGGCGTACGCCCTTGACACGGCCGGGACCCCGCACATCGGCGCGATCCCGTCCGCCGGCCCCTCGCACGGTCGGCCCGGCTGGATGGGCCGCGGCGGTCACGGCGGTCCTCCCCCAGGTGGGCTGTCGCCGGCCGGTCGCGGTACGGGCGGCTTGCGCGCCCGGCCGGGCGGCATGGGCATGAACCGCAACCCGGGCCGCGGAGGACTACTCAACGGCGCCGCCCCGAGCGCCGAGCTCACCGCGCTGCTGACGAAGGGCAGCGGCGCGTATACCTGGGTGGCCGCCACGGCAGGGTCCAACAATGCCGCCGGCCTCCAGCTCGCCACCCGCAGGCCGGTGATGGCCGTCGGTGGCTTCAACGGCACCGACCCGGCGCCGGCCCCCGCGCGGTTCCAGCAGTACGTCGCCGCGGGCCGGATCCATTACTTCGTCGGTGATGGCATGACCCGAGGACCTCGGGCCGGCAACGGTGCCGGCAAGGGGGCGAGTCACTACGCCCAGCACATCGGCGAGTGGGTGCGGACCCACTTCGCCGCCACCACCATCGGGGGCACGACCGTCTATGACCTGACCAGACCGCGGCCTTGAGGACGCGGCCACACGGTGATCCTCAGCTGCGCAGGTGGGAGGCGCCGAAGAGGTCCAGGATGGCCCCGCTGGCGAACTCGGCGGCCGGTGAGGCCAGGTAGAGCACCGCCTGGGCGACCTCGTCGGCGCGGGCCACGCGGCCGAACGGACTCTGGGCGCGGATCTGCGCGCCCTCCGGCCCGGCCATGATCGGGTCGCCCATGCCCGCGTCGACGAAGCCGGGAGCGACAGTGGTCACCGCGATGCCGCAGCCGCCCACCGCCTGCGCCAGGGACTGGCCCATGGCGTTGAGCCCGGCCTTGGCCGCGGCGTAGGCGATCTCATCGGGTTCGCCGCGGCACGCGCTGCGAGACGAGACGTTGATGATCCGTCCGCCCCTGTCGCGCATGTGCTGCACGGCGCAGTAGGCCACGTTGGCCGGGCCGATCAGGTTGATCGAGGTGATGTGCTGCCAGGCCCGCTGCCACTCCTCGTACGACACCTCCAGGACAGGATGCGGGCGCTCCACGCCGGCATTGTTCACCAGCACGTCCAGGCCGCCGAGGGCTTCGGCGGCGCGGTCCACCAGCCCGCGGGCCTGCGCCGGGTCGGCGATGTCGGCACCGGCGGCCACATGCCCCTCCCCAGGCAGGGCGGCGGCCACACGCTCGGCCTCCTCCCGCCGGGAGGAGTAGTGCACCACGACCCGGTCGCCCGCCTCGGCGAAGGCGTGCGCGATCGCGGCGCCGATGCCGCCCGATGCCCCCGTGACCAGAACAGCCCTCAACGCAGCCCCTTTGTGAGCGTATGCACCCGGTCCACCGCGTCCCAGACGTCGGCGAAGCGGGTCGCCAGCGGTCCCGGACCGAAGCGGATCCGGCCGGGCTCGAGATGGTCCACGATGACCTGCCGGTCCGCCAGCTCGGCCACGATCCGCCTGGCGCCGGGATGTTCGAAGGTCACATGCGCGCCGCGCCGTGCCGGATCGAGGGGCGAGGCGGGCCGGAGCGCGGGCAGCCGCTCGGCCGCGAGCTCCCGGACCAGCTCGGTCAGCCGCAGGCTCTTGGCCCGGACGGCTTCGATGCCGGCCTCGCAGAGGACCTCGATGCCGGGCTGCGCGGCCGTCAGGGAGATGATCGGCGGGCAGCCGCACAGGAACCGCTCGATGCCGGGCGCCGGGTCGTACTCCGGACCCATGGTGAACTGGCCGCGCTGGCCGAACCAGCCCCAGATCGGCTGGCGCAACGCCTCCTGAAGCTCGCGTCGCACGTAGAGATAGGCCGGAGCCCCCGGGCCGCCACCCAGGTATTTGTAGGTGCAGCCGACCGCGAGGTCCGCGCCGGAGGCGTCGAGCTCGATGGGCACGACGCCGGCGGCGTGGCTGAGGTCCCAGATCATGTACGCACCCGCGCCCTGCACGAGTTCGTTGACCGCGGCCATGTCGAGCAGTGCGCCGGAGCGGTATCCGACCAGGGACAGGCTCACGACCGCCACGTCGCCGTCCAGGGCCGCCGCCAGTGTCCGGAGATCCACACCGGTGTCGGGGTGGGCGTGCACGAGGCGCAGCTCCGCGTCGCTGCGCGCCGCGATGCCCTGGGCGACATAGCGGTCGGTGGCGAAGTTCGCGTCATCGGTGACGATCACATGCCGGCCGGGCCTGGCCGTGAGCGCCGCCATGGAGAGCTTGTAGAGATTGACGGTGGTGGAGTCGCAGAAGACCACCTGGCCGGTCTCGGCGCCGAGGAGCTCGCTGCCGAGCCGGTCGCCGAGGCGCTGCGCCAGGTCGATCCAGTGCGACCAGGACCGTACGAGGCCGCCCGCCCACTCGTCCTCGATCATCCGGCCGAGCAGATCCCGCGTCGCCTTGAGGGGGCGCGCGAGGGAGCTGTCGTCCAGGTAGATCAGGTCGGGATCCGCGATGATGAACCGGTCGCGGAATGCGGCGAGCGGGTCCTGCTCGTCCCACCGCACGGCGTCCGCTCGATCGATCACCTTGACCGTCTTCTCTGCACGACACCGATGATCGATGATCGACCCTGCCCCTGCCAACCCCCGACCCGCACTCGGAGGCCGCTCCATGCCTAAGGTCAAAGTCGCCGACGCCGATGTCAACTACACCACCACCGGCTCCGGCCCGGGCCTGGTGCTCGTCCACGGCACGGCCGGCAGCGGCGAGCGCCACTTCGGGCATCTCGTGGACCGCTTCGCCGGCGATTATACGGTCGTACGGCCGGACTACAGCGGCAGCGCCGAGACGACCGACGCCGGCGGCGACCTCACGGTCGAGACCCTGGCCGGACAGGTCGCCGGGGCGACGCGGGCCGCGGTCCCCGGGCCCGTGGATCTGCTCGGCTTCTCGCTCGGTGCCGTCGTCGCCGCCGCCACCGCGGCCCTGCACCCCGGCCTCATCCGCCGGCTCGTGCTCCTGGCCGGCTGGCCGCACGGCGACGACGCCCGGCACCGGCTCACCTTCGAGCTGTGGCGCGACGTGGTGGCGGCCGACCCGGCGCTGTTCCCCAGGCTCGCCGTCCTGCAGGGTTTCACCCCGCCCTTCCTCAGCCGCCTCGGCCAGGAAGGGGTCGACGCCGCCGTGGCCTCGGTGACCCCGTCCCCCGGGCTGCACCGCCAGATCGATCTGGACCTGCGCGCCGACATCACCGGTCTGCTGCCGCAGATCACCGCGCCGACGCTGGTCATCGGCCTGACCCGGGACCAGATCGTCCCGGTCGAGCGGGCGCGCGCCCTCCACGACGCGATCCCCGGCAGCCGCTACGCCGAGCTGGACAGCGGCCACCTGGCCCTGTTCGAACGGCCGGACGAGCTCGTGGACCTGGTGCGCGACTTCCTGCGCTGAGGTTCGGGCCGCGGGCGTGCCCGCCCGCTATGGCGCCGCGGGGCCTGAGTCCTCGGGGCCCGCGTCGTCGCCGTACATCGTCTCGTGCTGCTGGCGGGGCGAGCAGACCGACGCCGACGGGCACGCGCAGCGGCGGGATCCGACCTTCACGTTGATCCGGTCGCCCGGCACGTTGTAGCCGACGACCGTGCCCTCGCCCTCTGGCGTCTGGACCTTCGAGCCGAGGCCCGGTGCCCGGCCCTTGAACTCCTGGTAGAGCGGGTGCTCGTACTTCAGGCAGCACATCAGCCGCCCGCAGGCGCCGGCGATGCGCAGCGGGTTGACCGGCAGGTCCTGCTCCTTGGCCATCCGTACCGAGACCGGCTCGAAGTCCTTGAGGAAGGTGGCGCAGCACAGATCGCGGCCGCACGGCCCGATGCCGCCCTGCAGCCTGGCCTCGTCGCGCGGGCCGATCTGGCGCAGCTCCACGCGAGCCTTCATGCTGTGGGCCAGGTCGCGTACCAGGGCCCGGAAGTCCACGCGATGCGGCGCGGAGAAATAGACCTTGAAGATGTTGTCGTGGTCGAGGTAGTCCACGCCGATGACCTTCATGGGGAGCTCGTGCTGCCGGATGAGCCGCTTGGCGATGCCACGGCCCTCGGCCCGCCTGCGGCGGTTGGCCTCGTCCCGCGTGACGTTGTCCTCGGTCGCCGGACCCGCGCAGAGCGGAAGACCCCCGATCTCCTCGGAGACCCACTGCGGCGCCCAGACGCATTCGGCCACCTCGGGGCCGCCGTCGGTCGACACCAGGACCTTGTCGCCCACTTTGGGTGAGTGCGGGCCGGGATCGAGGTAGTAGAGCCGCCCGTATCTCGTGAAGCTGACAGCCATCACCATGCTCACGGGTAGCTCCCTTCGGGGCTTTGCGTGCCTGAGGCCCCACCTTATGCCGAAGTGTCTTCGGCCGCTCCCGTCGTCAGGCGCGCAGGGCGGCCCGGGCCGCGGCGCGGACCGCGGATCGGTAGGAGCCCCCGAACAGTGCCACGTGCACGAGCAGGGGATGCAGCTGGTGCAGCGCCACCCGCGTCCGGCGGCCCTCCGCGAGCGGCGCCACCTCGTCATAGGCGGCGATGATCCGGTCCAGCTCCGGAGCGCCGAACAGCTCCAGCATGGCCAGGTCGGTCTCGCGGTGGCCGCCGTGCGCAGCCGGGTCGGTCAGCCGGGCGCGGCCGCCGGACCACAGCACGTTGCCGGACCACAGGTCGCCATGGACCCGGCTGGGCGGCTCGGCCGGCCCGGCGAGCTCGCGGATCCGTGCGATGACCTGCTCGACGAGCCGTACGTCCGCCACCTCGAGGTGGCCGGCGGCCAGCCGGAGGAATGGCTCGATCCGGCGCTCGGCATACCAGTCCGGCCACGAGTCCCCACGCGTGTTGTCCAGCGGCAGCCGGGCGATGAAACCCGGCCATTCCGCGCCGTACGCCGGCGCGCCGCTGAGGTGCAGCGCGGCGAGCTCCCGGCCGAAGCGCTCGGCGGCGGCCGGCGTCGGTGGCCCGCTGTCCAGCCACGGCAGCACGAGGGTCCGGGCGTCCACGGCCAGTACGGGCGGGACCAGCCCGCTGCCCCCGGCCGCGTGGTCGCCGGCCGGCTCGCCGAGCCAGCGGAGCCCCGCCGCCTCGGCGGCGAACAAGCCCTCACGCCCCGCCGAGGCCTTGACGAACACCTCGCGGCCGTCGGCGAGGGTGGCGCGGTGCAGCGTCCACTCGTGGCCGCTGCCGAGATCCACGACCCCGGTGACCTGGGTGTCCAGCAGCCTGGCCAGCCGGTCGATGACCACTAGCGCTCCTCGAGCTCCTCGCGGATCTCCTGGAGCAGCCCTGGTACGGCCGCCTCGACCAGCCGGAGCGCGTGGTCGAAGTCGGCGGAGCCGCCGTAATAGGGGTCGGGTACGTCCAGGTCGCCGGCCGTGCCGGGATCGAATTCACGGAGCAGCCGCACCTTGTCCCGCGCCGGCGCGTCGGGCGCCATGGACCTCAGCGCGCGAAGATGCCCCTGGTCCAGCGCGACGATCAGGTCGTAGTGGCCGAACCAGCGCGGCTCGAACTGCCGGGCCGTGTGGGCGGAGCGGTAACCCCGGTCGAGCAGGGCTCGTACGGCACGGTGGTCGGCGTCGTGACCGACGTGCCAGCTCCCCGTCCCGGAACTGTCGACCTCGACGGCGAGACCCTCCTCGGCCACGTGATGGCGAAGGACCCACTCGGCCATCGGCGAGCGGCAGATGTTGCCCGTGCAGACGAACGTGACGCGGTACGGCTCCGGCATGCCCCCATCCTGCCCGAGCGCCACCAGTGCTCCGCCCGTGGCGCCCGGGGAAACGGCCGAGGCCCCCACGGTGCTCCGTGGGGGCCTCGGCTGTGGGCGGTGCTTACGTCATCCGGCGCTCAGCTGACGGCGCTCAGCGCGTCCACGATGCCGCTTCCGTAGAACCCGTTATCGGTCTTGCTGCCCTCACAGGTGTGGGTGGCCACGACCTTGTCGTAGGTGCCCTTGGAGTTGAGCACGTACCGGGTGTAGGTGTAGGCGCCCCGCGGCGGGCACGCCGTCGGGGTCGCGGTGGACCGGAGGTAGGACTCGGTGACCCGCGGGTCGAGGGTCAGCCCGCCGTGCGCCTTGTCCTTCTTGCCGTACTCGCTGATGATCAGCGCCGCGACACCGACCGCGTGCGGCGAGGCCATCGAGGTGCCCTGGATGGACTGGTAGTAGGCGCACCGGCCGGCCGCGCAGTTGCGGATGATGTACGGGACGTTTGGAGAGCCGTCGGGGTTCAGCTCGCCCCGTTCCCTGGCCAGGCGCTCGGGATAGGCGGCCCAGATGCCACGGTTGTGGTCGACCTTCTGGTCCGCGGTGTCGTACTTGTCGCCACCCGGCGCGGCGACGGCGATGTAGCCCTTGCCGTAGCTGGAGTAGTAGGCCTTGCGGGTGCTGATCCCGGTCGAGGAGACCGGGATGACGCCGTGGCCCTCGGACGGCATCGAGATGCAGCTCGGCGGCACCGTGCGCGTGTAGGGCGCATCGCCGGGCTTCGCGGGGAAGTCCGGGCTGCTGAGGTCCATGAAGGTCTTGGTGTAGTCCGCGGCCTCGTTGCCGGCGGCCGCGATCAGCGTCACGCCGTGGTCGCGCGCGTAGGTGAGCGCTCGCTGCGTGGCAGTGATGATGGTCCGCTGTTCGGCACGGTTCCCGGCCGAGTCGGCCGGGTTGTCCACGCAGTTGAACAGCCACGGGTCGATGTAGAAGCTCATGTTCACCACGTCGATGCCATGGTCACCGGCGTAGGTGAGCGCGTCCACCGAAGGCTGCAGGAAGAAGAATCCCGAGTCCTGGCCGGCCCGCAGGTTCACCAGTGAGACGTTCGGCGCGACACCTGCCATGCCGAGCCCGTTGCGGGGCGAGGCGATGGTCGACGCCACGTGCGTGCCGTGGTCGTTGTCGTCCACGGTCGCCGGGTCCTTGCAGGAGGGCACCTCACACGGACCATCGACCTCCGCGCCGTTGGCGTCGACCGGGATGTCGGTGGTGAAGTTCCGGCTGAGCTTGCGGTCGAAGTTCGGCGCGATGTCCGGGTGGGAGGCGTCGATGCCGGTGTCGATGACGCCGACGAGCACGCGCTTGTCGCCGGGCTGCTTTTTGTAGGAGCCCTTGGACGTGGCGTGGATCTGCTTCATGTCCCACTGCAGGTTCGCGAGCGGCTCGTCGCCCTTCGCGGAGACGGCCTTCGCCGCCGCCTGAGCGCCCTTGGCGCCTTCGGTGCGGCCGGCCTTCTCCACGGCCGCGCGCTTGGCGGCGGACTGACCCGCGCTGGGGACCCGGCCGATGGACCGGTTGACAGCCGCGCCCGCGAGTGCCTGCTGCCGGTCGGCGTCGGCGGTGAACCGGGTGCTCGTCGAGCGCACCGTCGCCACGCCCACGGCGGTGTTCTCCGTGACGATCGTGCCGCCGGCGGCCTTCACCGCGGCACGTGCCTGGTCGAGCGAGACGCCTTCCTTGTAGAGGACCACGTACTCCGCAGCCTGGCCCGACGGGGCCTGCGGGCTCGCCGGGACCGCCTGTGCCGGTACCGCGACCGCTGCTGTGACCGCCAACAGGGCGGCAGCTGTGATGAGGGCGCGCCGCATGCACACCTCCTGGTAAGGGGGGAGAATGCCCTGAATGGGCACTAACCAGGGGATGTTACATATGTGCCGGTTGCGGGTTATGTAGTCGATGTATAACGAAATGACGGCTGTTCTGGTTGAACGCCGCAATTGTCACTATGCCTGGCGATATGCGCACGCACAGTGAGAATTCAGTGGGGCCGCAACGCCATGGCCATCGCCTCGACCGCCAGCAACGGGTTGACGTTGGCATCGAGCCGCTCACGGCACTGGATGATGGCCTCGAGCCGCCGGAGGGTCGCCTCCGGCGTCGCCTTGGTCGCCATCCCCTGGAGCTCCGGAGCGCGGTCGGCGTTGACGAGCTCGACGTCCGAGCCGAGCTGGACCACGAGCACGTCGCGGTAGTAAGACGCGAGGTCGAGTAGCGCCCGGTCGAGTGCGTCGCGCTTCACCCTGGTGGCCCGGGACTTCTGCCGGTCCTCCAGATCCTTGAGCGCTCCCGCCGTGCCACGCGGCATCCGGCCTCTGGCGCTCTCGCCCAGTGCCTGCCGCATGGCCGAGGTCTCGGACTCGTTGAGCTCCTCCGCCATGGCCTTCGCCTCAGCCTCGGCCGCCGAGACCAGCGCGGAGGCCGCTTCGACCGCCTGCCCGAGGCCGGTCAGCCGGGACGGCACCGAAAGCACATGACCTCGGCGCCGGCGGGCCTCCGGATCGGTGGCGAGCCGCCTCGCCCGGCCGATGTGCCCCTGGGCCGCCCGGGCCGCATCGGCCGCGAGGTCCGCGTCGATCCCGTCCCGCAGGCTCAGCGCCTGCGCGACGGCCCCGGCGGGCGGCGTGCGCAAGGTCACCAGGCGGCAGCGCGAACGGATCGTGCGTACGAGATCATCCGGGGACGGTGCGCACAGCAGCCAAACCGTCCGCGGCGGAGGCTCTTCGATCGCCTTGAGAAGCGCGTTCGCGGCGGCCTCGGTGGCCCGGTCGGCGTCCTCGAACAGCACGATCTGCCACCGCCGCCGGGTCGGCGTCGACGCGGCCCGGAGCACCAGCTCGCGGGTCTCGCGGACGCTGTAGGACAGTCCTGACGGCCGCACGACCTCGAGGTCGGCATGCGTGCTCTGAAGCACCTGATGGCAGCCGGCGCAGTGACCGCAACCAGGGGTGGCGTCGGTGCACTGCAACGCGGCGGCGAACGCTCGCGCGGCGACCGAACGTCCCGATCCGGGTGGGCCGGTGAACAGCCAGGCATGGGTCATCCCGGCGCCGCGCTCGCCACTGAGCGCGGCCCTGGCCGCGTCGACCGCCGAGCGCAGCTGCGCGACGACCTGCTGCTGGCCCACCAAGTCGTCGTACACCGTCATGCAGTCATCGTAGGTGCGAGCCGCCGCGCGAAGCGCGGCAGTGGGCAGGAACTACGCGTCCGTGATGGCGGGGAAGGTGCTCGTGACGTCTTCAGTGCCGGCCGGGATGGGATCGGGGAGGATCTCGCGGATCCGGTCCTGGATCTCCCGGGTGATCGCGGGCTGCGGCCGGCCGGCGTCGATGACCAGATAGCGGTGCGGCTCTGCCTCGGCGAGCGTGCGGAAGCCACGGCGGACCCGCTGGTGGAACTCCTGTGGCTCGGACTCGATGCGGTCGGCCGGTGAGGCGAACCGGCCCAGCCCGACCTCCGGCGGCACATCCAGGACGACGGTCAGGTCGGGCACCAGCCCACCGGTGGCCCACGTGTTGACCTCAGCGATCTCGTCGACCGGGAGATCCCGGCCGTACCCCTGGTAGGCCAGGGACGAGTCCACATAGCGGTCGGTGATGACGATGGCGCCGCGCCGCAGGGCCGGCTGGATCACCGTCGCGACGTGGTTGGCGCGGTCGGCCGCATAGAGCAGCGTCTCGGCTCGGGGCGACAGGCCGGTGGTCTCCTTGTCCAGCAGGATGGCGCGCAGCCGCATGCCGACCTTGGTGGCCCCGGGCTCCTGGGTCGTGACGACGTCATAGCCGTGGTCACGCAGCCAGATGGCCACGAGCCTGGCCTGCGTGGTCTTGCCGGCGCCCTCGCCACCCTCGAACGCGATGAGCATGCCCCGCCCCGTCACCGTCTCGCGCTCGACGTACGGCACGCCCTTCAGCGCCGCGAGGAGATCCCGGCCCAGCGGGATGCCGCGGCGGTCGTCCATCTGCCGGTAGGCGACCACACCGAAGATCACCGCGAGGAGCGCGGCGACGAGCAGCACCGCGTTGGTGCCGTCGAACCGGTAGGTCACGTGGCCCAGCCTCAGCTGATGCGCGCCGATCAGCCCTGCGGCGAGCGGCACCACCGCCAGCACCAGCAGCAGGACCACCCGGACGAGCGACTGCAGGAACCCGAAGGTACGGCCGCGCAGGTCGTCCTCGACCTCCAGCCCGACGAGGGTGTAGCCGGTCACCCAGGCGACCCCGGCACTCGCGCCGAGGAAGGTCGTCAGGAAGACCACGACGACCAGGTTGGGGATCATGGCGACGAACACCAGCGTGAGCCCGGCCGTGATGATGGCCAGGCCGAAGAGCCGGCGGCGGCTGAGATGCCGGAGCATCCGCGGCCCCAGGAACATGCCGAAGGCCAGTCCCAGGAACACCGCCGCGAACACCGCGCCATAGGCGGCGTCGCCACCCTTGAGGGCCGCGACGTAGACCTTGGCGATGCCGATCACCGCGCCGCCGGCCGCGAAGGCGCCGACGATGCCGACGATCAATCCGCGTACGACAGGGGTCGAGCCGGCGAAGCGCCAGCCTTCGACGATCTGCTTGAGCACCGAGGGGACGGAGTAGTGCTGGTCGGCCCGCGATGGGATCTCGCGGAGCGTGAAGATCGTGATGGCCGAGACCAGGAACGTGACCGCGTTGATGTAGAGCGCCAGGTCCGCCTGGTGGCTCTTGTCGAAGAACCCCCGCGAGATCAGTGCCAGCACCGAGAACAGTCCCGCGGCCACGGGCGCGGAGCCGTAGGTCGTCATCAGGCTGAGCTGGTTGGCCTGCTCCAACCGGTCCTTGGGGACCAGATTGGGGACCGTGGCCTCCTTGGCCGGGATCCAGAACAGCGTCACGCACTCGACCAGGAACGTGGCGATGAACAACCAGTCCAGCCGGCCGACGAGCGGGATGGACAGGAACAGCGCGAACCGGAGCACGTCGGCGATGACCATCGTCAGCCGCCGGTCGAGCCGGTCGGCCAGGGCACCGCCCACCGGCCCGAGGATCACCGCCGGCAGCATCTTGACGATGAGGACGCCGCCGACGGCATAGGACTGCGCCTGGAAGCTCGAGCTGGCGGCGATGGTGCTGGCCAGTGCGGTCAGCGCCAGGATGCTCAGCCAGTCACCCAGGCTGGACAGCGACAACGCGATCCAGAGGCGCCGGAAGGGCTTGATCGACAAGACCCCGCGCCGTTCGGCCACGCCCGTTCTGCTCATGCTTGTCAGCGTATCGGCGCGACTGTCCTCAGGAGCGCGACTTGGCCGTACGGCGCTTCGTCGTGGTCTTCCCGCCACCTGCCGCCACCTTTTCGCGACGCTCGGCAAGCAGTTCGGCCGCCCGCTGGATGGTGATCGACTCCACCTCGTCGCCCTTGCGCAGGCTCGCGTTCGTCTCCCCGTCGGTGACGTAGGGGCCGAACCGGCCCTCCTTCACCACCACCGGGCTGCCGCTGACCGGGTCGGTGCCGAGCTCACGCAGCGGCGGAGCGGCCGCCGCGCGGCCTCGCCCGCGCTGCTTGGGCTGCGCGAACAGCTCCTTGGCCTGCTCCAGCGTGATCGTGAAGAGCTCCTCCTCATTCTGCAGGGAGCGGCTGTCGGTCCCCTTCTTCACGTACGGCCCGTATCGCCCGTTCTGGGCGGTGACCTGCTCGCCATCGAGCTCACCGAGCACGCGGGGCAGCGAGAGAAGCTTGAGCGCGTCCTCGAGGGTGACCGTCTCCAGCGACATGGTCTTGAACAGCGACGCGGTCCGCGGCTTGGCCACGGCCTTCTTCGTGCGCTTCTTCGCCGTCTCGGCGGGCTCCTCCGGCTCCGGGAGGATCTCCGTGACGTACGGGCCGAACCGGCCGGCCTTGGCGACGATCAAGTGGCCGGTCTCCGGGTCCTTGCCGAGCTCCCGGTCGCCGGTCATCATCTTGAAGAGCTCTTCGGCCTTGGCCGCGTCGAGCTCGTCCGGCGCGAGGTCCTCGGGGATGTTGACCCGCTCGCCGTCACGGTCGAGGTAGGGGCCATAGCGCCCGACCCGGACCATGATGTCGCTGTCCTTGACCGGGAAGGAGCTGACGCCCTTGGCGTCGATCTCCCCGAGGTCGCTGACGAGCTCCTTCAGTCCCTCGTCGCCGTCGTCACCGAAGTAGAACCGGCGCAGCCACGGGACCCGCTCGGTCTCGCCCCGCGCGATCGCGTCGAGGCAGTCCTCCATCCGGGCGGTGAAGTCGTAGTCGACGAGGTTGCCGAAGTGCCTCTCCATGAGCTGGACCACGGCGAACGCCAGGAAGGACGGCACCAGGGCGGTGCCCTTCTTGAAGACGTAGCCCCGGTCGAGGATGGTGCCGATGATCGAGGCGTACGTGGAGGGCCGCCCGATCTCGCGATCCTCCAGCTCCTTGACCAGGCTCGCCTCGGTGTACCGCGCCGGCGGCCGGGTGGCGTGGCCCTCGGCGTCGATGCCGAGGGCGGTGACCGTGTCGTCCTCGGCCAGCTTCGGCAGCCGGCGCTCCCTGTCGTCCCGGTCGGCGTCGGGGTCGTCGAGTCCCTCGACATAGGCCTTCAGGAAGCCGTAGAAAGTGATGATCTTGCCGGAGGCGCCGAACTCGGCCTGCTCACCGGCGGTGGAGGCACCCTGGATCCGTATTGAGACCGACTGCCCGGTGGCGTCCTTCATCTGGCTGGCGATCGTCCGCTTCCAGATCAGCTCGTACAGCCGGAACTGGTCTCCGGACAGGCCGGTCTCACCGGGCGTGCGGAAGCTCTCACCGGCGGGGCGGATCGCCTCGTGGGCCTCCTGCGCGTTCTTGACCTTGGTCTGGTAGACCCGCGGCCGCTCCGGGATGTACTCCGGGCCGTACAGGCCGGACGCCTGCGACCGTGCGGCCGCGACGGCCGTCTCCGACAGCGTCGTGCTGTCGGTTCGCATGTACGTGATGAAGCCGTTCTCGTACAGCTTCTGCGCCACCGACATCGTGTACTTCGCGGAGTAGCCGAGCTTGCGGCTGGCCTCCTGCTGAAGCGTGGTGGTGCGGAAGGGCGCGTACGGCCGGCGGGTGTAGGGCTTGCGCTCGATCGAGCTGACCGCGAACGGCCGGCCGGTCAGGCGGTCGGCGAGCCCGCGAGCCAGCTCCTCGTCCAGGTGCCGGACGTCACTCTGCAGGATCCCCTGGGGGGTGAAGTCACGGCCCTGGGCGACCCGCTTGCCGTCGATCGACACCAGCCGCGCCAGGAAGTCGCGCGGCTCATCACTCGCGTCGGCGTTGACAGGCGCCTGGAACTCGGCCCGGATGTCCCAGTAGCCGGCGGAGACGAACGCGATGCGCTCCCGCTCCCGCTCCACGACCAGCCTGGTCGCGACCGACTGCACCCGGCCGGCCGACAGCCTGGGCATGACCTTCTTCCACAGGACCGGGCTGACCTCGTAGCCGTACAGCCGGTCCAGGATCCGCCGGGTCTCCTGAGCGTCCACGAGACGCAGGTTCAGCTCGCGCGGGTTCTCGGCCGCGGCTCGGATGGCGTCGCGGGTGATCTCGTGGAAGACCATGCGCTTCACCGGCACCTTGGGCCGCAGGACCTCGCGCAGATGCCAGGCGATCGCCTCGCCCTCGCGGTCCTCGTCCGTCGCCAGGAACAGCTCGTCGGCGTCTTGGAGCAGCTTCTTCAGCTTGGCGACCTGCTGCTTCTTGTCCGCGTTGACGACGTACAGCGGCTCGAAGTCATGGTCGACGTCGACACCGAGCTTGGCCCAGGGCTGGCCCTTGTACTTCGCCGGGATGTCCGCCGCCCTCGACGGCAGGTCACGGATGTGGCCGATGCTGGACTCGACGACGTAGTTGCCGCCCAGGTATCCCGCGATCGTCTTCGCCTTCGCTGGCGACTCGACGATCACCAGCCGTGTGCCGGTGGCGCCAGATCCCCCCTGGCTGCCCTTCGCTGTGCCGTTCTTGGCTGGCACGGTGGCTCCAACCTCGCTGTCCTGTTTCTCGCTTCGGCTCTTACCGGGCCCTTCGGATGCTGCGCGGGCCCCTAGACGTGATTGACGGTACCCTCGTGTCCGAGAGTTCCCGCCGCCGCAGACCTCCGACAGGATGACATGCCGCCGGGACCAGTGTGGAATAGGACCTTGCGGCAGACTCCCCCCATCGCCCGCCCCCCGTCATAATGTCGGTAATGGCGGAGTACACCTATCTCATCCTGCGACTGCCGCGCGGAACCTCGAGAGACGCCGCCCGGCGGCTGATGACTGAGCACGCGGAGTATGGCGGATGGGAACTCGACCGTCTCCGGCTGTACCCCGACGGTAGCCGCCGAATCCAGCTAAGGCGAAAAGTCATCCGGCAAACTCGCACGTTTTGACCGATCTGTACACCCGTTGGGGCACTAGTGGTTGAAGTCTCAGTCACCTTGATCCATTTGGCTTTCCGCGTTCGGCGGTAACCGGACGCTACTCGATGAAGACAAGGCTTTGCCCGCCCCGGGCCGCGCCCCCGGAGCGGGCAAAGCGTCTTTGGGCCGCCGGCCCGCCGCTACCTACCGGCGGGCGAAACGGATGCGGCGGGTGAACGCCATCACGGCCGCGGCACCGGCCAGGAGCGCGCCGACCGTGAGCACGTAGGCCGACCCGGCGTTCATTCCGCCGCCGAGCAGGTCGTCGGCAGCCATCGGAGCCAGCCCCTTCGGCTGTGTCACCGCGCCCAGCGGGTCATGCGGTCCGCCGAGGTTCGGCGGGTTGATGCCGTTGCCTGGAACGCCCGGCAGGTCCCCGGGCGCCGGGGGTGCCATCTGGGTGTGCGCAGCCTCGCCCGGAAGGGCCACTGACCGCAGGCGGTGCTTCGCGGGGGTCGGCAGCAGTCCCGGGAGCTTGCCCTGGGACGGGATGGAGAGCGTACGGGCGTCTGGTATCGCCTGGGTGAGCTGCTCGGTCTGGACCGGCAGCTGCGGCATCGTGGGCATGGCCGTGCCGGAACTGAGCCCGAGTGCCTTCGTCTGCTGGGGCATGATCGGAAGGGCCTGCTCGCTCACGACCGGGAGGTCCCGGGCGATGGACGCGGCCTGCGCGTGGAGGCCGCGGCTCCCGTAGCCGCCGCAGCCGCACTGGCGGCCATGGCCACCGTGACCGCCGGCACCGCCGGTGCAGCCCGCGAGAGCGTCACCGAGCACCGCGACGGCGTTGCCGCAGACGTTCGCGGGGATCTTGACCGGGACCGTGATCTGGTTGCCGCCACCGATGCTGTGGTCTCCCGACGTCAGGGATCCACCGCCATAGCCGCGCCCGGGCGCCCCGGACGTGGCGCCGCCCTTGCAGCCGGCCACGGCGTTGCCGATCGCGTTGCCGCAGGCGTTCACCGGAACGCTGACCGGCACCTTGATCTGGTTGCCGCCGAGGATGCTGCGGTGGCCGGAGGTCCACTGACCGCCGCCGTAGCCCCCGCCCGGGTTACCGGCCTTCGCGCCGCCCTTACAACCGGCGGCGGCGCCACCGATGACCGCCACCGCGTTGCCGCAGACGTTCACCGGGACGTTGATCGGTGCGTTGACCTGGTTGCCCCCGCCGATGCTGTGGCGCCCCGAGGTGTGCTGGGTGCCGCCGGAGCCGCCGCCAGGCCGCTTGGCCTTCGCGCCGCCCTTGCAGCCCGCGAAGGCTCCACCGGCGACCGCGACCGCGTTGCCGCAGACGTTGACGGGGATGGAGACCGGGACGTTGATCTGGTTGCCGCCGAGCACGCTGGAACTGCCGCTTGTCGTGTCCCCGAAGGCGGCCTGGGGGGACATGGTGCCGGTGCCCAACGCTACGAAGCTCGCTGTGAACAGAGCGGCACTTGCGGTGCCCTTGGTCCACGTACGCATGGGTGCTCCTGAGTAATCGTGTGGTCTTGATGCTGAAGACGTCGTGCTGATTCCTGGTGCGGGTCGCCTCCTGCGCATTGCCCCGGCGACCTGCGAGTGCGACATCCGTGAGAGACGCACCGTGACGGTCCGTCCGGCCCCGGCCTTGTCCAGGGGCTGTGGCCCCGGCTAGTCGGGTGAGAAGGACGGCTCATCGGTGGCCGACCGGATCGCGGGAGCGGCTGCTCCCGGCCGCGGGGTCTGTACGGCCTTGGACCGGGCCGCCGCTGCGGTCCGGGGGATGTGCGCGAGCCCTCCGCCCATCAGGATCGGACCCGCTACCGCCAGCAGCGTTTCCGCCGGCGAGCGTGGCGCGGGCCGCGGCGACTCGGCGCCGGGAAAGGGTGCCGGCTGCGTCCGCGCCGCGCCGAGAACCCAGCCATCCTTGGACGCCCCCGATGCGGCGAGCGCCCCGGGGAGCTGTGCCCCGGTCCTCTCGCCTGTGCCGGCGACCGCAAGGTTGCGGTGCCACGGAGTCCAAGGAAGGCCGGGGCCTGTGACGTCGCGCCATGAGCCGATCGAAGCGAGGCCGGTGACGGCCCGCCACACCCTGCCCGGCGAGCCGAGAACCGTCGGCGAGCTGATGGGAAGCGTGCGGCGCGCTCCGCGCAGAGCCTGCGAGGCCGCACCGTGTATCCCGGTTACCGCTGCCGGCGTGCTCTCGGAGGACGTGCCGGTGTGCTCGCCGGACCCGCCGTCCTTGAGGAGCCCGGGCTCAGCGCCGGCGAATCCGGCAACCGTCCGCAGCACGGCATGCGGGGAGCCCGTGCCGGGCGCGGGCAGGGTGCCGGCGGACGCATGGACGCCTCCGCCCAGCAGCCAGCCGCCCATCATCATCCCCGCCAGGACGAGCAGGCGGCGGACCATCCGACCGCGGGCCCACCTGAACACGACGGGGCGCATCCGGACGACTACCGTCCGTACTCGCCGCTGCTCGTGCGCCACGGACCCTCCTCGGCCGTCAACCCCACCCGCACAGGGCCTGCGGAGGGATTGACCCTCCACAGCCCTGCGGGAACGTAAAGTCGCTCCCTACGGATGGTGACCGTAGCACCACGCTACGCAGGCGTGTCGGCAATTGAAAGAATGCCGCCGCAAATCCAAGTACTCGATCTAGGAGCGATCCAGGAATGCGTCGAGAACGCGGACGCCAAAGCCCAATCCGTCCACCGGAACCCTTTCGTCGATCCCATGGAACATTCCGGAAAAGTCCAGATCTGGCGGCAGCCTAAGGGGGGCGAATCCGAAGCCCCGTATGCCGAGCCGAGCGAACGCCTTGGCGTCCGTCCCGCCGGACATGGTGTACGGCACCGGCCACGCCCCCGGGTCCTCCGAGGTCAGGGCCTCCTCCATGGCCGCCACCAGGGCGCCCTCGTAGTCGGTCTCGATGGCGGCGTCGTGGTACACGAACTCGCGCGTGACGTCGGGGCCGAGCAGCTCGTCGACCGTGGCGAAGAACTCCTCCTCGTACCCCGGCAGGAATCTGCCGTCGACCTGTGCCGACGCTGCCTGTGGAATCACGTTGGCCTTGTATCCGGCGTCGAGCATTGTCGGATTAAGGGTGTTTCTGAGGGTCGCGCCGATCATTCGGGACAACGGCCCCAGGTGGGCGATGGTCTTTTCGGGATGTTCCGGATCGAATTCCAGGCCGTACGCGGCCGACGCCTGTTCCAGGAACGCCCGTACCGATTTGGTGAGGCGGACCGGGAACTCGTGCGACCCCAGCCGGCCGACCGCGGCCGCCAGCGCCGTGACGGCGTTGTCGGGATGGACCATCGACCCGTGCCCGGCCGTGCCGCGGGCGCTGAGGCGCATCCAGCCGATGCCCTTCTCCGCGGTCTCGATCAGATAGAGCCGCCGGTCGCCCGGCACCGTGAGGCTGAAGCCGCCGACCTCGCCGACCGCTTCGGTGCAGCCCTCGAACAGCTCAGGATGCTTGTCCACCAGCCAGTGGGCACCCCAGGCGCCCCCCGCCTCCTCGTCGGCGATGAAGGCGACGACCACGTCGCGCGGCGGCTTTCGGCCTTCACGCAGCCGCTGCCTCACGACCGCGAGGATCATCGCGTCCATGTCCTTCATGTCGACGGCGCCGCGGCCCCAGACGCACCCGTCGGCGATCTCGCCACCGAAGGGGTCGTAGGTCCAGTCGCTCTTCTGCGCCGGCACGACGTCGAGATGGCCGTGCAGCAGCAGCGCGTCACGCGATGGGTCTTCGCCCTCGATGCGCACGACCAGGCTCGTACGCTTGGGATGCGACTCGAAGACCTGCGGCTCCAGGCCGACCTCGGAGAGCTTCTCGGCCACGTACTCGGCGGCCTTGCGTTCACCGGGACCTGAGTGGTCACCGGGGTTGCTGGTATCGATCCGGATGAGGTCTCGGCACAGCTCGACGACCTCGTCCTCTGCGGTGGGCTGACCGGTCACTTATCTCCCCCTGCACCTGCGGGTACGTCCGTGTTGGTACCAAACCATCGTGCCTCCTCGATCGACTTCGCCGCGAGTCGGGACCTTTGGTATGGTGATCTCGCCGCGACGCGCTGATGCGCGTCCAACCGGGTCCGGGTGGCGGAATAGGCAGACGCGCTAGCTTGAGGTGCTAGTGCCCTTTACGGGGCATGGGGGTTCAAGTCCCCCCTCGGACACCAAGCACTTCCCATATGGTGCGGGATCGAGGCGAGCCTCGGCCCGCACCGTCTGCTTTGCGGGGTCGTAGGTGAGCTGAAGGCCGAGCTTGGCATGCAGGTCTGCTGTGCAAGCCGGAGCGGGCTCGTGCCGTCTCAGGAGCCGGAGGAGACCAGTGCCAGGCAGGAGCGACGTTTCTGGCGAGTCGGGCGTGCCGCAGCTTTTGGCCGTGGCACGGGCCGGTGATGGTGAAGCCTTCGGGCGTCTGAGGGGCTTCAGCGGGTTGTAGTGGTGACAGACACGATCGACGTCCACCACGACAGGGGTTCGATCATGCGCAGGCTTTCCGTCAACACCTTCATCTCCCTGGACGGCGTCATGCAGGCTCCCGGAGGCCCGCAGAGGACACAACTGGTCACTTCGCCCTCGGCGGGTCGAACGTAACCTTCTCGGACCAGGTGATGGGCGCGGCCATGGCCGAAGGGTTCAGACAGCCGTTCGACCTGCTGTTGGGCCGCAAGACGTACGAGATCTTCGCGGCGCACTGGCCACCGTCGGGGACCGGCTGAACAGCGTCACGAAGTACGTCGGGCAGCAGCGATCTGATCCAGACGCTGTTGCGGCACGACCTGGCGGGAGGCCGCGCTGCCCTCTGGACTGCGGCTAAGTCGAGAGTCGCACGTCGACGACCGGTGGACCCACAGCCACAGCCAACACCCCGCCCACGACCATGCCAACTAACATACTAGCTAGCATGGTGGCTGGCTGAGGAGATGAGATGCTCGATGCAGAACTCGCGGAGATGGTCGACAATCTTCGCGTCATCGGCGCGGACATCGCCGACGTGGAGGTGAAGAAGGCCCACGGTGGCCTGCCGAAGTCGCTGCGCGAGACCCTCTCGGCATTCGCCAACACGCGAGGTGGCGTAATCATCCTCGGGCTGGACGAAGCCCACGGCTTCAGCGCGACAGGACTACCCGATCCGGCAAGGCTGGCAGCCAACCTTGGCTCCATGTGCTCTGAGGACATGGAGCCTCCGCTCCGGCCACTGATCAAGATCCACACCTACAAGGGAGTTCAGATCCTGGTCGCGGAGGTCCCCGAGGTCGATCCTGCCCAAAAGCCCTGCTTCTCACGCGGGATGGGCATCACCAAGGGCAGCTACATCAGAGTTAGTGATGGCGATCGCCGACTCTCGGCCTACGAGGTCCAAGTCATGCTCTCTTCGCGGGGACAGCCCCGCGAAGACGAGCAGGCCGTACGCGGCGCCAACCTGGACCAACTCGATGCAACCAGTGTCGATGCACTGATAGCCCGACTGAGGACCACCAGGCCGTACGCATTCAAGGATCTGGACCGCCTGGCGGTACTGCGTCGCGCCAAAGTCCTCGTGACCGGGAACGACAACGAGGACGTGGCCTCACTGGGAGGGCTGCTGGCCCTCGGTAGCTACCCGCAAGAGCACTTCCCCCAGCTCATGGTCACCTTCGTCCACTACCCCACCGAGAGCGGCTCCAGATCCGGCGAAAGGTTCCTCGACAACGTGACGCTGGAGGGCTCGATCCCAGTCATGGTGCGGGACACACTGGCAGCCATCCGGCGGAACATGTCACGCCGGGCGGTCATCGCAGGTGCAGGCCGACAGGACGTCTGGGAATATCCCGAGACCGCTCTACGCGAAGCGGTAGTCAACGCTCTGGTCCACCGCGATCTGTCCAGCGGCGCCCGAGGAACCCAAGTCCAGGTCGAGATGTACCCCGACCGGCTGACCATCCGCAATCCCGGCGGCCTATTCGGCCCCGTCACAGTCGACAGCCTCGGCGAAGAGGGCATCTCGTCCGCCCGCAACGCTACCCTCATCAAGCTCCTCGAAGACGTCCCGCTGCCCGGCGAAACCCGTACCGTCTGCGAGAACCGCGGATCAGGCATCCGCGCCATGCTGGACGCACTGCTCGCCGCCGGCATGAGCCCACCTCAGTTCAACGACAAGATCTCCTCCTTCCTCGTCACGTTCCCTAACCACACCCTCCTGAGCCAGGAAACGATCAAATGGATCAGCAGTCTCGGCGAGAAGGGCCTCACCGACATGCGAGATCTCGTCGCCCGTGAACTGATCACCCAGACCGGGACCCGCCGCTGGGCCAGGTATCAGCTCTCTGCGCGCCCCACCACGGCCAAGGGCCAGTCCTCACGAGCCGACCGCAGACCGGAACTCCTCGCCGCCCTCGGTACCGAAAGCCTGTCGCGCGCCGAACTTGTCGAACGGACCGGCTTGGGCGATCAGACCGTACGACGATGGCTGAAGATCATGCGTGAAGAAGGCACTATGGAGATCATCGGCAACAGCCCCAAGAGCAAACATGTACGCTATCGCCGCACACGGCAAGAACCACTCTTCCGCCCTGAGGACCCAGGCCCCACCAGGTAAATATCAGGATCCGGCCTCCGTACGGCCCCAGCGTCGCGTCAGCCGCCGTTGACCGGCAGGATCACCTGGCACCGGGGCGCCACGGCGTGTGCCGGGTCGAGGGCGTTGAGCACGTCGCGCAGCGCGATGGCGTCGAAGGAGATCCCAAGGTGGTCCGACCGGTCGGCGGGGCACTGCTCCTGCAGCAGGATGTTCTTCACGTTCGGGCCGGTCAGGAACGCGGACGTGTAGGGAGTGACGACCTCGTCGTGCGCGCTCTGGATCACCGTGTACCTGACACCCGGCACCGTGTCACCACCGGCGTTGAGTTTTGCCAGGAACGCCGAACCCACGATCTGATCCTGCACGGACGGTCCGAGCCCGGTGGTCAGCAGTTGCGGAACTCCCGGTAGACGAGCCAGCCCGTCCACGGTTGTGCCGTGGTTGGACGGCGCCAGCCCGACCAGGGTGTGCACCTTCTTCGCGCCACCGAGGAACTTCAGGAAGTAGCGCGGCATCATGCCGCCCTGTGAATGGCCGACGATGTCGACTTTGGACGATCCGGTCGCGGCCCGTACCCGTGTGACGAAGCGAGCGAGCTCCTTCGCCGAATCCGCCACCGGTCCGACGCCGCCCGACTGGGCCGAGCCGGGTAGACCCGCATGGACGCCCGGCTCCTGGCCGTAGTTGAAAGCGAATACGCAATAGCCCTTGCCGGCCAGCAGAGGCGAGAGCGAGAACCAGTTGTAGGTCATGTTCTCGACCGTGCCGTGCACGAGCACCACCGGCTGGGGATGCGCGGCACTGGGCACGCAGGACCAGTCGTTGGAGCCGGCCGGCGCGGTGTCCGGGTGCGCCGACGCATTGGTCAGCGCTGCCACGCCGGAGTACACCACCGGAGGCCGCATCGCCGTCGCACCGGCGGAGGCCGGCGTGCTGAATGACCCGACAACGACCGAGCCGACTGCTGCGACAAGGGCGATTCGCAAACGGCGCATCGCAACCCCTCTCCCGGACACGGGTGGTCTCCACGACCCGCCTCTGCGCCATCGCTACGCATGGTGCAGGAGAGGTAATCGATGAGAATTGTGTCTGTAGAGGTACTCGCCAATGCGCACTCATGTCAAGATCAGAGCCGGAATCCGGTTAAAGCCGGGCATGGCAGCCCGTGCGTCTTCGCCCGGTCCTGCGCGGCCGGGTCAGGCCCAGGGCCGCTCCGGCGCTCTTGCTTCGGCTGCCGATCGTTATCCGCATTCGACGGCGAGGTCACTTCGAGGCCCGGGTCCCGACGAAGCTTCCGAGGCTGTGGTGGAGGATCGCGTCCGGCACGCATACATGCCCATAACCTGCCGGATGTCAGACTGCTCTGGCCGAAGCCGACGAGAGAAAGCTGTGACACGTGGCGTTGCACAAGGGCGAGGATGGCCGGCAGCGGCCGGTACAGGTGAACCCGATGTTCGGGGAGGCCAACCCGGTCTCGGGCGTGGAGGCGGTCCTGCCGCGGCACCGGCTGCCGGACGGCCCGATGGCACCCGCCACCGCCTATCAGCTCGTGCAGGACGAGCTGATGCTGGACGGCAACTCGCGTCTGAACCTGGCCACGTTCGTGACCACGTGGATGGAACCACAGGCGGCGGCGCTCATGACCGAGAGCGCCGACAAGAACATCGTGGACAAGGACGAATATCCGCGTACGGCCGAACTCGAACGACGCTGCGTCGCGATACTGGCCGACCTGTGGAAGGCGCCAAACCCCGACGCCGCGGTCGGGTGTTCGACCACCGGATCCAGTGAGGCGTGCATGCTGGCCGGGATGGCGCTGAAGCGCCGCTGGATGCACCGCAACGCCGATCGATACGCCGCCGGGGCGCGGCCCAACCTCGTCATGGGCACCAACGTCCAGGTGTGCTGGGAGAAGTTCTGCAACTTCTGGGAGGTGGAGGCACGCCTGGTCCCGATGGAGGGCGACCGGTTCCACCTGGGCGCGGAAGAGGCCGCGGAGCTGTGCGACGAGAACACCATCGGCGTGGTCGCGATCCTGGGCTCCACCATGGACGGCAGCTACGAGCCGGTGGCCGAGATCTGCGCGGCGCTGGAGGAGCTGGAGGAGCGCACGGGCTGGCACGTGCCCGTCCACGTGGACGCCGCGTCCGGCGGCATGATCGCCCCCTTCCTCGACCCTGAGCTGGAGTGGGACTTCCGGCTTCCACGCGTGGCCTCGATCAACACCTCCGGCCACAAGTACGGGCTGGTGTACCCCGGTGTCGGCTGGGCGCTGTGGCGGGACCAGGCGGCGCTGCCCGAAGAACTGGTGGAGCGCGTCAACTACCTGGGCGGTGACATGCCGACGTTCGCCCTCAACTTCTCCCGGCCCGGATCCCAGGTCGTCGCGCAGTACTACAACTTCCTGCGCCTGGGCTATGACGGCTTCCGCGCCGTGCAGCAGGCCAGCCGGGACGTGGCGATGCACCTGGCCGAGCAGATCGAGGCGATGGGCTGTTTCCGCCTCCTGACGCGCGGCGACCAGCTGCCGGTGTTCGCCTTCACCACCACAGACGACGTCACGGAGTTCGACGTCTTCGACGTATCGCGGCGGCTGCGAGAGTCGGGCTGGCTCGTCCCGGCCTACACGTTCCCGGCCAACCGCGAGGACCTGGCGGTGTTGCGGATCGTGTGCCGCAACGGGTTCTCGTTGGACCTGGCCGACAGGCTCATGGACGACCTGCGCAACCTGCTGCCGTGGCTGCGCAAGCAGGCCGGGCCCATGGTCGGCCCGGAGGACGCCACGAGCTTCCACCACTGATCGCGAGCGGGCTGGCTGGCTGGCTGGCTGGCTGGCTGGCTGGTGCCGGCCTACACGTTTCCGGCCAGCCGCGAGGACCTGGCGGTGCTGCGGATCATGTGCCGCAACGGGTTCTCGTCCGGGCCTTCCTCTGCCCGAGACGACTGGGTGGGCGTGCCGCCCGCGCCGTTCCACGGCACGCCCACGTCCGGATGCCAGATCACTCCCATGACTGCCGGCCATCGTCGTGAGGAGCATCTCCCGGCACACCCGGCCGGTCCTGCTCGGTCTCGAGATCGGCGAGGCC
>JAOPYH010000076.1 GCA_025964715.1 Streptosporangiaceae bacterium
CCAGGTCACGGTGCTGCTGCGCTCGGCGATGGACGAGATGTCGGCGCTGAACCTCGGCGACATCTCCGGCGTGCCGGTGGGGGACCTGTTCTCCCTCGCCAACGCCATCGCCGACCTGATCGACGCGCCCGTGACCATCGAGGACAGGGCCTCTAGGGTGCTGGCCTTCTCGCGCCGTCAGGAGGAGGCGGACCCGGGCCGGGTGGCCACCATCCTGGGCCAGCAGGTCCCCGAGCGCTACGTGGGGCGGCTGAAGGACCTCGACGCCTTCGGCCGGCTCGCCCGCGAGAGCGAGCCGGTGTTCGTGGAGGGCTTCGAACAGGGGATGCTGCCGCGGCTCGCGGTCGCGGTCCGGTCCGGTCCCGAACTGCTCGGCACCATCTGGGCGGCGGTCTCTGAACGCCCGCCGCCGGAGACCATCGAGGCCTTCCTCGGTGCCGCGCGGCTCGCGGGTCTGCACCTGCTCCGCCACCGCGGCGAGGCTGATCTGGGCCGGCGGTTCCAGTCCGAGCAGCTGGCCGCGGTGCTCCAGGGCGGTACGGGCGCGGCCGAGGCCGCGCAGCGGCTGGGCATGCCCCGCCAGCCCCTGATCGTCCTCGCCGCCGAGCCGACCGGCAAGGAGGGGGCCGAGTTCGAGGCCGCGCAGCGCACGCTGGTCGACGCCCTCGGGGTCAACCTCGCCGTCGTGCACTCCAGGACCGCCACCGCGCGAGTGGGCGGGATCGTCTACGCGGTGGTGCCCGCCCCCGGCCCGCGGGACGAAGGCGCCGCACGGGGGCTGTCGGTCGCCGGCCGGTTCCTCGGCCGCATCGGGCCGCGCGACCAGGTCCTGATCGGTGTGGGGGGCCCGGCGCAGAGCATCGGGGACCTGGCCCGTGCGCGGACGGAGGCCGACCGCGCGCTCCAGGTCCTGCGCCGGCGCGGCGAGTCACACGGCGCCGTCCACTACGACGACGTCTATCTCGACTCGCTGCTCATCCGGCTTGTCGACACCGCCGTCGAGGACGGCGAGGGGCTGCGCGGCCCGCTGCAGCGCGTACGCCGGCATGACCGGGAGCACGGTAAGGACTACATCGCCACGCTGTCCTGCTTCCTCGACCTTGGCGGCGATGTCCGGGCCGCCGCCGCGCGGCTGAACCTGCACGGCAACACCGTCCGGTATCGGCTGCGGCGGATCGAGGAACTGAGCGGGCTCGATCTCGCCGACCCGATGACGCGCATGTCCGCCCTGGTCCAGCTGCGGGCCGCCGCGCTCGCGGAGTGACCCGCAAATAAGCATTGTTCTCGGATTGAAAAAGGCTGCGGTACGCGGCTGAATGTGAAATCCGCCGCCGCAATCCCTTGTGTGTTAACCGTCAGGCGGCTGTAATGAGGCCACAGGTCGTCAGATGGAGCACCATGATCGCTAGTACAGATAGTCTATTCCGTTGTCGTTTCTCATCCCCGGCGGCCTTCGGGAGCAAGTTGGCCGCTCTCGGCCGTGAGCACCCGGTCATCTTCGACGAGTTCATGGCCGCGCCACTTGTGTTGCGCCAAAAGGATGTCTCGGCCGCCCTACGGGACACGGCGACGTTCAGCACCGAGTTTTATGGCACGGGCCCGATGGAATCGGCCATGATCGCCCTCGATGGGGCCGAGCATAACCGCCAACGCCGCATCCACAATCGTTTCTTCAGCGCGGTGGCCAGTGCCAGGTACGCGCAGATCGTCGCCCCGATCGCCGAGCGCACTTTTGGCGCACTGGCCGCAAAGCCCAAAGCGGACCTCGTCCAGGACGGGATCGCCAGGTATCCGATGGAGGTCTTCCACGCGCTGCTGGGTATCCCCAACGAAATCGGCGATCAGGGGATGCAGTGGGTGCGTGCCATCGTCAATTCGCTCGGCTCACCGATGAGCGAGGAGTTCGCCGGCCTTGGCCAACAGGCGTTCGCGGAGCTCAGCGCCTACACCAGGAAACTGGTCGAACAGGAGCGGGAGAATCCGGGCGACAATCTGCTGGGTGAGGTCATCCGGGCATATTCGAGCGAGGACGCCTACTCGCCGGAGACGGTCACGGTCGTAGTGGTTAGCCTGCTGCTCGGCGGCTTCGAGACGACCATCCAGATGCTGTCGGCCACCATCGCTTCGCTGCTGCTCAATCCGGAGTCGCTCGCGCGCGTTCGCGCCGACAACGGTCTCATCGACGCCGCAATTGACGAGGCCTTCCGTTGGGCCAACCCGACCGCCGGGCTCTACCGGTTGGTGCGGCAGGACACGCGGATCTCCGGGACCGACCTGTCCGCAGGCAGCATGGTCTATCTCTGCATCGCGGGTGCGCACTTCGACGAGCAGGCCTACGCAGACCCCCAGCGATTCGATCTGGACCGGCCCGGCGGGCACCTCGGGTTCGGCCTCGGACCGCACTACTGCGTGGGCGCGCCGCTGGCCCGCATCGAGGTGCGGGCAGCACTCATCGCGCTGCTCGCCACCTGCCCGGACGTACGCCTGGACCCTGATTCACAACTGAGCTTCTCCTACGGGGCGCGGGGCTTTGTGCAGCACGGCACCGAGGCGCTTCACGTCCTTCTAAGGCCCCGGAGGCTCACCGCGGCAATTGTGTGAAAGGACGCCGCAGCTTAACTACGAAAGCCGAGAGACAAGAGATCTACCGTAGTTGACCGGACGCCGATTTCGTTACACACTCGCCGAGGTGACTTTTCTTCTCGTTGCCGGGGTGGGAGTCGTCGTTCTGGGCGCTCTGGTCCTCTTGCTGTTTCCAGACCGCCCAGGCGGCAAGATTGCCTGGCAGGGGGTCGAAGTCAGTTCGATCGGTGCAGGACTGCCGCTGATCGTCGTGGGCCTCGCCGCAATCGCGATCTCGGGTGGCGGCATTATCGGGGGCGATGGTGAAGGTGGAGCCCCGGGCACAGGTTCTGGAGACCAGACACCCGCCGCGCTGAAGTGTCCCGACGACCTTACGAAGAGCTTGCCCTCCCAGCGCGTCGCCACCGTTGAGTCCGGCGCCAACGCTCAGATCATCGCCGGGGCGACTATGTCGAAGACCGAGTGGTTCGGGCTGCGGCTGACCGACGGGGGCAAGACGGTCGGCGCGATCACGGCCAGGTTCGTCCCGGCGAGCGGGCTGTTCACCATCCAGACCTTCGTCGACGCCGATTGCCACGCCGGCCACGTTGACAGTATCGCCGCGCCCGGTTCGGGCCCGCTTTCCTCAGTTCAGAACTGGACCAATGTCCGGGTCACCTTGCGAGGCCGCTCGTACACGCTGAACCTCGGCGGCGGCGCCGACCTCCGCGTCAATTTCAGCCCGTTCGGTCCATAGGCGGGGCGAAGTAGGGGGACTGCTACCGAATGTCCCGCGGCCGTCCCGGTGTGAACGTGATCGGTAGGTGCTTGACCGCGTACACGTCCCCGGCGTCGGGGTACCGTTCGATATGGTCGAAATGCACCTGTAGATCCGGTACGCGGCCGAGCAGTTCGGTGATCATGATCTTGAACATCGTTCGGGCGAGGTTCGAGCCCAGACAGCGGTGCACGCCGAGCGCGAAGGACATGTGCCGGTTGCCCACCCGAGTCAGGTCGAGCTTCTCGGGCTCGTCGAACTTACGGGGATCCCGGTTGCCGGCGGCGAACATGAGCATGGCCCGGTCGCCGCGTTTGAGCTGGCGGCCGTGGAACTCGGCGTCCTGCGCGACCGTGCGGGTCAGGCCGACGACCGGCGTGCCGTGGCGGAGGAACTCCTCGGTCGCCCGGTCCAGGATCGCGGGGTCCGCCATTATGGGCTGGTCCGCCGGGAGCGCGCCGCGCTCCTGGGCTTTCGCCACAAGTTCGCTGACCTGCTCGATGAACGTGCGCTGGTGGCCGGCGACGGACTTCGCGACAGCGGGCGGGATGGCCCGCTCCTTCCACTAGACGGCGAAGGACAGGCGGTTACGCGTACAGAGCCCCGGTGAAGGCATAAACGATGCTTCGTAGCTGTTCGATCGGGTCGGCGCTGGCCGCCAGGGCATCGGCGATGGCGGTCGAGAAGTCCCCGTCCACCTGGCGGGCGACCTCAATGATCAGGTCCTCCTTGCCGCCGACGTAGTGATAGATCGCAGGCTCGACATCAAGGACGCCTACCGCAAGGGCGTCATGATGACGTTCGCGCCGGCCGGAGTCTTCGAGATGGACGACGGCGAGAACTGGGAGTACGCCACGCGGGCCAGCGACGGCATCGCCTTGCGGCTGAACTGCTCCGTCACCGGAATTGACGCGCGCGGCGTGTCCCTGGCCGGGGGCGGCCGCGTCGATGCCAAAGTGATCGTCATCGGGATCGGCGCCCGGCCGCGCACCGGCTGTCTCGCCGACAGCGGGCTCAGCCTGTCCCCGGACGGGGCCATCGTCGTCGACTCCCAGCTGTGTGCCCAGCCTTCCGGCGTTTACGGCGCAGGCGACGTCGTTCAGTGGCCGTCGGAACTCTTCGGCGATCAGCTACGCGTCGAGCACTGGGAGCATGCCGCAGCGTCCGGCCGAGCGGCCGCCCTCAACCTCCTCGGCGCCGCGGAGCCGTGCCCCATTTCTGGTCGGACCAACTCGGCCATCGGCTGCAGTACGTGGGTCACCACGCCCGAGAAGACCAACTGGTATTCCGGGGTCAGCCGCACACCGGTGAGTCCTGGACGGCGCTGTGGCTGGGGACCGACTGACCGGCGTCCTGGCGGTCCACCGGCCGCGAGATGTTCTGGACGCACGCCGCCTCATCGGCCGGCGCGCCCAGCTTCAGCCAAGCCTGGCCGCCGATCCCACGCTCCGGCTCAGCGAGACGCTCGTACCTCTCTGAACTCAGCTGAGCGGGCTCGATCTCGCCGACCCGATGACGCGCATGTCCGCCCTCGTCCAGCTGCGGGCCGCCGAGCTCGAGAAGTGATCCGGGTGGTCGGCCCTCCTTGACCAATGGCATTCGCGGCCATAGCGGCCGCCAGAGCCGGGCTCGGCGTTACCCCTCGAGGATCTATACGTGTCCGGGACTGTCAGGTCGTGGCATTGTCGGGTGCCCTGGGATCGCGTCCAGGCCGACCGTAGCGGTCGGGCTGGACAGGGAGGCGAGTAGAGCCATCTTTTCGGCGCTACTCGTGCCGGATAGGGCGTGGTACAGAACTAGCATCTGACCCTCGGCACCGCCGATAGCGAGCTTCTCACGGCTGAGAGTGAGGTCCCCGACTTGAGGGTGGTGGATGCGGGTCGGCATACCCTCGCGAGACTGAACGTCGTGGCAGGCCCAGAGCCGTCGGAATTGTTCGCTGGAAAGCGACAGTTCGCCGACGAGCTGGACGAAACGTGGGTCGTCGGCATCGGTTCCGACGGACTCGCGGAAGCCGGCGACGAGCCGGGCGGTGGCGTGGTCCCAGTCCGGGTACAGCGCTTTCTCGGCCGGGTCGAGGAACACTGCCCGGAGCCGGTTCTGGCCGACCTGCAGGTTCGGCGACAGTGCGCGGGCGAGGCTATTGGCGGCGAGGACGTCGAAGTAGCGTCCCTCGACGAAGGCCGGTAGGCCCAAGACGTCGAGCAATTGCCGGATGCCGGCGGGTACGGTCTCTCGCCTGGGACGGCGTCGCCGGTGACGGGGCCGTGGCGTGGCCAGGCCTAGTAGGTAGTCGGTGGCGGCTTGGTCGAGGCGCAGGACGCGGGCAAGAGCCTCCAGGACCTGGATCGAGGGGTTACGGTCGCGCCCCTGCTCGAGTCGTAGGTAGTAGTCGGAGCTGATCCCGGCGAGCATGGCGACCTCTTCGCGCCGTAGCCCGGCGACGCGGCGCACCCCGTTGACGGGCAGGCCGACGCTGTCGGGCTGGACGAGCTCGCGGCGGGCCCGTAGGTAGTCACCGAGCATATTGTTCTCGCTCACATCGATCACGGTAACCGCATGCATGGTGGTCTGCCTGTCCCTGCCGCTCCCAGGATCGTCGGGGCTCTGCCTGTTTCGCACCGCTTGGCGGAGTGTGGAGGCATCGCGTGCTGACGCCGTCGCGGGTCGGCCGCATCGTCCGGGACGGACCCGGACATGAACGAGGAGAAAGAGTTCTCATGGCAGCGACACTTAGGGGCAGAACGTTCACCCTCGCCGAGGATCTGACGGTCACTCGCATGGGGTACGGCGCGATGCAGTTGGCCGGCCCGCACGTGTTCGGCCCACCGGCCGACCGCGACGCCGCCGTCGCCGTGCTGCGCGAGGCGATGGAGCTTGGTATCACGCATATCGACACCAGCGACTTCTACGGCCCGCACGTCACCAACCAGATCATCAAAGAAGCCCTGCACCCCTACTCCGACTCGTTGCACATCGTCACCAAGGTCGGATCGTTGCGAGACGCCGAGGGCGGCTGGCCCCAGGCGCTGGCTCCCGAGCAGCTGCGCCAGGCCGTGTACGACAATCTGGACAACCTCGGACTGGACGCACTCGACGTCGTCAACCTCCGCGTCGGGGGGTTCGACAGCCCCACTCCTGGCTCGATCGCCGAACCGTTGACCGTGCTGGCGCAACTGCAGCAAGAAGGACTGATCAAGCATCTCGGTCTCAGCACCGTGACCGCCGAGCAGATCACCGAGGCACAGTCCATCGCGCCGATCGTGTGCGTGCAGAACTTCTATAACCTCGCGCACCGGGTCGACGACCACCTGATCGACTCCCTCGCCGCACAGGGCATCGCCTACGTGCCCTACTTCCCGCTCGGTGGCTTCTCCCCACTCCAATCCGAGGAGCTGAAATCAGTCGCCACCCGTCTCCACTCCACACCGATGACCGTCGCGCTGGCGTGGCTGCTACAGCGCTCACCGAACATCCTGCTCATCCCAGGTACCTCATCCGTCGCGCATCTGCGCGACAATGTCAGCAGTGCCGCGCTGACCCTTTCCAAGGACGAGCTGACCGAGCTGAACAGCATTGCCTCATGACTAGTGGACGGGGGTGTCAGCGGAAGTCCGCGGCGTGGTGTGCCGCCCAGTCGGCGTAGGTGTGTGGCGCGCGCCCGGTCACCTCTGGGACGGCCGGGGACATGTCCGCGGTCGTACCGACGAATGAAGCGAACAGCGAGAGTGATGCCTCCACGATCTCTGCGGGGGCGTGGGCGATCATCTGCTCGCGGGCCTGCTCGGGGGACTGTTCGTCGAAGAGCAGTTCGCGGCCGAGCACTTCGCCGAGCGTTCGCACCCGGTCGACCAGCGTCATGGATTCGGGTCCGGTCAGCTCGTAGGCCTTCCCGTCGTGCCGGTCGTCGAGCAGCGCACGCGTCGCCACCGCGGCGATGTCGCGCTCGTCGATCGGTGCGGTCGCCGCCTGACCGAACGGGGCACGCACCACGCCGCCGGCCTTGATGCCGGGCGCCCAACGCAGGTCGTTGGCCATGAACGCGCCAGGACGCACGAAGGTCCAGGGCAACCCCGACGTGGCCACCGCCTGCTCGTACTCCGCATGGATGCGCCCGATCGCGCCCGCCTGTTCGATGGTCACCGCCGACGCGGACAGCAGCACCACGCGCCCCAGTCCACTGTCCGTCGCCGCGTCGAGGAATCCGCCCGCCTGGCCGACGACGGGGAACAGGAATGCCCGATCCACTCCTCGCAGCGCCGCCGGCAGGGTCTCTGGCTGGGCCAGGTCAGCCCGGACCACTTCCACACTGTCCGGCAGCCCGGCCCGTTCGGGGTTCCGGCTGATCGCCCGGACCTGCTCGCCCGCGTCGACCAGCAGCTGAACCACGTGGCGACCGACGTTCCCGGTCGCTCCCGTCACCAAGATCATGAATGCACCATTCGGATATACAAACTAACTGGAAATCCAAACTATATACTCGCCCCTGTGACGGACCACAAGCAGCTCGCCGAGCCCCAAGTGCCCCGGCCGGAGGAAATCCAGGAGGCCCTGGGCTTTGTGCCGCTGGTGGAGGCCTACTTCCGGCGGGCCCAAGTGGAGATGCCGGACGAACTCCGAGCGATCTTCCGCGGCCACCAGCTCACCGCGCGGCACGGCGCAGTCCTCCCGCAGCTGATCGCCGAGGAGCCGCTCAGTGTCAGCGAGTTGGCCCGCAGGATGGGACTGTCACTGCCGACCGTGAGCGAGCTCGTCGGCAACCTGAACCGGGCCGGGTTGGTCGAACGCCGGGAGGATCCCGCCAACCGCCGCCGCACTCTCGTGTCCCTGGCCGAGCACCACCGCGCCACGGTCGAGGGCTTCGTCGCCGTCCGGGCTGCGCCGCTGCTGCGCGTCCTGGACAACCTCTCCCCCCGAGATCGGGAAGGGTTCGTAGCAGGACTGACCGCATGGTCCCGGGAAGTACGGAACTGGTGACGGGCGCGCTTGATCGCTCAGGCGGCGGGGACGAGTCTGCGTCCGGTGCGCCGGCCCAGGTGGCGGCCGTCCCGGACGACCAGTTCGCCGTTGACCATCACCCAGGAGATCCCTTCCGGCTCCCGGGTGGGGTCGCCGTAGTTCGCCCGGTCACCGACGTTGGCCGGGTCGAACGCGACCAGGCCGGCCGCCTTGCCGGGGGCGATGAGGCCTCGGTCGTGCAGGCCGAACGACTCCGCGGCCAGGGACGTCATCCGCCGTACCGCTTCGGGCAGGCTCAGGGTGCCGAGCTCCCGGGAGTAGCGCGCGAGGATTCGCGGGAACGTGCCGTACATCCGGGGATGCGGCTTGCCGCCCACGCCCGGCGGCAGGCCGTCGGAGCCGACCATCGTCAGCTCGTGGCCCAGCGCGCGGACCAGGCCTGCATCGAGTGCACGATCATGCTGACCTTGAGCTCTTCCTGCAGCAGCACCCGCACGAGGGCCTCGAACGGCTCGATGCCACAGTCGCCGGCGATCCGCGCCAGCGATCGTCCGTCGAACTCGTGGCTCGCGGACGAGGCCACCACGATCCCGTCCCAGCCGGCACCGTGGATGTGGTTCTCCCAGGTGCCGTCGTCCTTCCCGAGCTGCTCGCGCAGGCGGTCGAGGTCACCGGGGTCCATGAGCCGGCGCAGGACGGCCGCGGCGCCGCCCTCCTGGAACCAGGGTGGCAGTGATGCGGTGAGCATCGTGCTGCCGGCGGTGTAGGGGTAGATGTCCTGACGCACGTCCAGTCCGCCGGCCCGGGCCTGGTCGAGGACGTCGAGGGCCGCGGCCATCCGCCCGCAGTTCGACCGCCCGGCAGGATGCCACACAGATGGGAACGGGTCAGACCAGGTTACGACCGGCGGGCGGTTGGTCATCCGCGACCGGTTCACGGTTAGCTGATTTTCTCAGCGGATCGTCTGGGTGGCATGTTCTCGCTCGATGGCTGGACGCTGGGATCTTCTGCCGCTACGGGCATGGGTGACACGGATTTGCTCTTGCGGCTAATTGCCGTACGGTCAGCGCTTCCGTGGTCGCAGTTGAGGTAGCCAGTATTCCGGTGACGGGGGGTCGCAGGCGATGGGCACCCAATCTTCGCGGTCGGCCTCGTAGCGGGGAGCCCATGAGCGTGGGATTGGCAAAGAGAGCGTTTCTTGTACCGAATCGGCCATTTCTGGCCAGGGCTGCTCATAGGTGAAGTTATTGATGAGCAGCGGAAAGCCAAGGCCGCTGAACTGCGGGCTCCACGTTCTGCTTATAACCTGGCAGTAATTGTCGGGCTCGAATAGGACGGTGGCTTGTTGACCTTCTTCCGGGGCGGTATGCCAGAGAAGCCTGTCGCCGGGGACGAGCCGTTCCCGGCCGTTGATGATGCCGTTGGAGACCGTCTTTGCTCGATCCAGGTACGGGCGGGTCTTTGTCCCCTCCAGGGTCGGTGTCGCTGAATCCGGCCACATGCTCTGGAGAGCGGGTTACGAAAATCTCAAGGAGATCACCGTCGGAGTGGGCCTGCCAGATGTCGATGATCTCTGCCAAGTTGTCCATGAGGTGCCGGAACGCCATGAGCGTGGAGACCTGTCCAGTCCTCAGGGTCAGGGCGAGGCGGTCTCCGTGCTGAAGGCGACGGCGTTCGGTGCCTTGCCAGCTCTCGATACTCGCCGTCTCGACGCATGCGTCTTCCCCGTACGACCTGAAACTCACGAGACTGGCCAGGCATTCTTCGGGGCCCACATCAAACTTGAGCGATTCAAGTCACCCGCCCCTCGGTTGTACTTTTACGACGACACCGACAACACCGGCCTGATCTACATCGGGTACTACGGGCCGCATCTGCCCACCAGCCGGACCAACTGAGGCGGCATCCCAGGTAGTCGCACCGGTCGCGGCCAGCGCGGCCTGCGCTTGGTCGAGGTCGCCGTCGCCCTTGTGTTCGAACTCGGCGAACGCGCCGAGCCCCTCAACCTCGTCGATGGCGCACTCAGTCACCGATTGCCCACCGCCGGGGTAGGGCCGCCCTACCCATGGGCTACTTCTTCGCTTTGCGCCTTGACCTGTCTCCGGAGCCTGGTGTCAGCTGTGAAGGAACTTTCAGAAATCTTCGGGGAAGGAACGGCAATGAAGATCAAATTCCTCGGTACAGACTCCGGGCTCGGGCAGTCCCCGACGCTGTTCGCTACGGATCGCGGGACGCTCGTCGTGCGTGGCTATGCGATCACCGATCCGGAGGCGCTCACTGCTCTGGGTGAGGTGCCCGAGGGTGAGCTGGACATCGAGATCCCGGCGGAGCTGCTGCGGTTCTTCGACAGCCCGATGAAGCACCACCCGCGGTGGGCGCCGGAGGGGAACTCCGAGGATGGCGATTCCGTGGAGGAGGACTCAGAGGAGGAGCGTTGACCTTCCTGTCCTGGGAAGAGCTTGACGAGCTGTTCCATTCCTTCGAGCGGACCGCTCTGCGGCTGGAGGTCCGGGAACGCTACGACGCGGACGTGGAGCGGGAACCTCAGCGCAGGTTCCTCGCAGGCGAACCTGATGACCTGGTGTGGGCGCAGGGGTGGTTCGCGATGGTCCGCCAGGCCGTCCGGGAGGGGAAGGTGTTCCGGCGGGTACGTGTCGTCTCGTTTCCGCTGTCGGACTACAACGTCTACGCGCTGTGGTTCGCCGGGCACACCGTCGGCGCTGGGGAAGACATCCGCTACCTCGACCGGGTCGCGGCCGGCGATCTGCCGACGCTCGACTACTGGGTGTTCGACTCCGAGAAGGTCGCCATCATCCGTTTCGATGAAGAGGATCGGCCGGTCAGTGCCGAGCTCACCACGGACCCGGCGACGGTGAAGGAGCTGGCGGCCGCCTTGGAGGTCGCGCTCGGCCGTGCCGTGCCGCGTGATCAGTTCGCGGAGGCACACGGTCTCGGGTAGAAGTTCGGCCGTGACGACGGTCCAGCACGCACGCGAGGCGCTCGGCGGCAGGCTACGCGAGGTCCGGCGTTCCTCTGGGCTGACCGGACGCGGGCTCGCCGAGCGTCTCGGTTGGCCGCCGTCGAAGGTCTCCAAGCTGGAGAACGCCCGGCAGACTCCCAGTGCCGAGGACATCCGCGGTTGGTGCGCGGCTTGCGGAGCCGAGGCCGAGACGGAGGGGCTGCTCGCCTCGCTGCACACACTGGAGTCGCGGCACGCCGAGTGGCGGAGGATGCTCCAGGGAGGCGCGAGCGGGCATCAGTCGGAGATCGCGACCCGGGACGCGAAGACCCGGCTGTTCCGCGCGTTCGAGACCGCCGCGATACCCGGCCTGCTCCAGACCGCCGGGTACGCCCGCGCCCGCTTCGCCGAGGGCATCGCCGCGCACGGCCTTCCCAATGACATCGACGCTGCGGTGGCGGGCCGTCTCGCGCGACAGCAGATCCTCTACGACCCGTCGAAACGCTTCCACTTCGTGATCACTGAGGCGGTCCTGCGGTTCCAGACCTGCCCGCCCCAGGTCATGCTCGCGCAGCTCGACCGGCTCGTGGCCGCGACCACCCTGCCGAACGTGCGATTGGGCGTGATCTCCTTCGAGACCACCTACGTCTCGACGCCCTGGCACGGGTTCTGGCTGCTGGATGAGGATCTGGTCATGGTGGAGACCGTTTCGGCGGAGCTGAACCTGACTCAGCCGCAGGAGATCGAGGTGTACGGCCGGGTGTTCGCCTCCCAGGCCGCCGTCGCCTCCTATGGCAGCAAGGCACGCGCGATCATCATGTCCGTCATGGAGCAGCTACGCGCCGCGCTCCCTGGCGAGGCCGACGGCGCGGAGGGCGAAATCGGCGACCAGCCGTAGCCCGATCTTTCCGCTCTCCCGAGGCCAGGGACCAGTTGCGAGAAATTCGGAGAAACATCCTGGTATTCGCGCTCCGGCGAGTGCCACGCTCACGGCGATGTCCCACGGTGTAACCCAATGGAGGCGTTCCGTGAGTACAACGTTCGTCCCGCTGCTACCCGCTGATGCAGTAGCGGCCCTTCCGGAGCGGGCACGCGAGGTTGTCGAGTACCGCAAGTCCGGGCTGTCGCTCAACCATGTGCAGGGCTGCCCGCTGGGATGTGCCTACTGCATCCGCCACACCTACGGCTTGTGGGATGCCGACACGCCGGTCGCGCTGATGCCCGATGAGGAGGCCGTTGGGCAGTTGGTGAACCATCCGTACTTCACAGCGCACGCCACCCCGCTCCAGATCTTCAACCGGTCAACCGATCCGTTCCTTACCGGGGTGAGGGATCACCTGTTCGCCGTCCTGGAGGACCTCGACAACCGGGGGCTCACCAACCGTGTGCTGGTGATCACCCGGGCCGTCCTGCGCCGGGTCGACTGCGAAAGGCTGAACGCTCTCAAGCACCTGAAGGTGACGCTGCTGTTCACCTACTCGGGTATCGAGGACCGGCGGGTAGAGCCCTACCCGAGCGCGATCGCGGCCCGTTCCATGCGGCTGGCCTCGGCTTATGGCACCCGGGACAACCCCCGCCGGTTCCGGACCGTGTTCTACTGGCGGCCCCTGGTCCCCGGCCTGAATGACACCGCCCGGCACCTCAACCACGCCGCCGAGCTGTCCCGCTTCGCCGACGCCACGGTCTTCACCGGGTTGTTCTACCGAGCAGAGATCGCCGAGTACTACCGGGCGAAGGGTATCCCCGAGCCGTACCAGGGCACCGCCCGCCGGAAGATCGTTCCGGAGACGCTGGAGAGGCGCGTGCTCGCGGCCTTCGGCCGCCGGCCTCCCGGCGGATCCCCGCTGTTCCGGAAGACCTCTTGCGCGGTGTCGTACGCGCACGGGCTGCCGGACTACAACGGCCACTACGGGATCACGGAGCTGTGCGACATCTGCCCGGTGGCACAGGTCAGCCGCTGCGCTGGCGCTCATCAGGTCCCGACGGCACACGAACTGCAGATTGCCGCCGCGTCCCTCCCCGAAGCTGCAGGCTTGCGGGTGTTCGACATCGACGAGCGGGCCGCGCAGGTGGAGGGACTGCCCTCGGAGCAGCCGCGCTACTACCTTCAGCACGCCTTCGCCTTCCAGGTCCACGATGCCGGGCATCCGCACCGTCAGCAGCGGCACGGGCGGGCCGAGATCGGATGGGAGAAGACCGATGGATGAGACCAACATGCAGGCTTTGTGGACCTCGTTCCGGTTCGCCGTAGTCGATGTCGAGGGCAATGGACAACAGCCCCCCGACCTCGTGGAACTGGCCATCGTCCCGATCACACAAGGAGTGATCAGGACGCCGATCACGTGGATGGTGCGCCCACCTCGGCCCATCACTCCGATGGCCCGCCGCTTCCACAAGATCACTGACGAGCAGGTGGCGGTGGCCCCGCCCGTGGCCGAGGTGGCCGAGGAGATGCGCACCGCCTTGGACGGGGCCGTCTTCGTTGCCCACAACGCCCACGTGGACCTCCGTGTCCTGGCCAGGGAACTGCCCGGCTTCCAGCCTGAGCACGTCATCGACACCCTGAAGCTCGCACGACGCCAACTTCCGGGCCGGGACTCCTACAAACTCGGCGCTCTGGTCGACGCCTTAGCTCTGGCCGATTGCCTGCCAGACGGGCTCGCCCCCCACCGGGCCACCTACGACGCGCTGGTGTGTGCCCGCTTGCTCGCGCACCTGGCCACGCCGCCCGAAGCGGAGCCGCTGGCGCTCGCGGATCTCCTGCTCGCCTCTGTCGGCAAGCCCCAGAAGGGCGGTGGCGGCGATGGGACGGCTGCGGCCCTTTTCTGACCACCGGCGCGGACTTTTCATCAGCGTTGACGGCCCGTCCGGCGCGGGCAAGTCCACGATCGTCGCGCACCTGTCGCAGCTCCTCATCGCCGACGGGGAGCAGGTCCACACCACCGCCGAACCATCCGGCGGCCCGATCGGCAAACTTGCCCGGGAACTCACCGAGACCACCACCGGCCCCGCGCTCGCCTGCCTGTACGCCGCCGACCGTCACCACCACCTCGAGACGGAAATCCGCCCCTGCACCGAGGCCGGACAAATCGTGCTGTGCGACCGCTACGTTCCGTCAGGGCTGGTGATGCAGCGCTTCGACGGGGTCGACCCAGCGTTCCTGTGGAGCCTGAACTCCCTCGCCGACAGGCCGGATCTGGCCGTGGTCCTCGAAGCGGACCCCGAGCTGATCGGATCCCGGCTGGCTGAGCGCGGCGCGCACAACAGGTTCCAGCTCACACCCGGTTCCAGCCACGCCGAAGCACACTTTTACCGCCAGGCGTGCGAACGCATCATTCAGGCCGGTTACGACGTGCTCCGCGTCGAAGTCGGCAAACGAACTCCCGACATGATCGCCGCGCAGATTCGTGACCGGCTGCGCGCGTTCTTCGCAACCCCGAACGAGGAGACCAGCGATGGCCAAGCATGGTGAGCACACCATCTCCGAATCTGTAGCAATCAATGCTCCGCGGGACCACCGCCGTGAACACCTGGAGCGTCTGGCCGAAGCCATCGAGGCCACGACGAGTCTCCATCCCCGGATGGTCGCGGCCCACAGCTCAGGCATTGGCGCCACCTCCCTGTACGTGGTCAACCCAGCCGCCCGCCACCTGTCGGAGAACGTCGGCTGCGATCTATTAGACGGTGAGTGGTGGTTCACGTGGGCGCTGAGCACGAAGGGCACGCTCGGCCCGGCCTGCGACGTTGACGGTGCGGTCAGGATCATCGACCGCGTGCTCGCCGCAAGGATGTGAACGACGTGCAGCGACATGCAACTGGTCGGCTGGTACTCGATGAGAAGAGTCGGCACGAGCATGCAGCCCCAGCCGAGCCCGAGAGCTTCCTCGCAAAGCTTCGCCGTGAGTTCCCTCACTGGGGCATCCTCGCGGAGACCCCCGTAGCTCCATGGGTAGCGATACGCGGCTCGCTCGAACTCAAGGCGAACGACGGCATCGAACTTCGGAAGAAGCTGCTCACGGCCACAGGCCGCGACGGGCGGTGGAGGGGAAGCCGTGCTCTTTGACGATCACTACCCTCCGGGCGAACGGCTCCCGCGCCGACTGCGCGCCGAGTTCTCCTCCTTCTCAGGTCCGTTCGGTCCCGTCGTCTGCATGGACGTCAACAATCTGCGAGTGGGCGACCCGCTGACCGATCGGGGCTGGACCGAAACCGGCTACCGCTGGCATGACGCGCTGCACCTCGCTTACGTGGTGTGTCTCGGGTGGTCGCCGACGTTCCGGGCACTCGCAGGCCTCCGCCGACGCTCGCAACCCCGCACTGACCACATCGAGGACGGCGGGCGGGCCGTCGTGGCTGACGAGGCCATCGCCTGGGCGACATTCTGCTACGCCCGTACGCATGACTGGACGCGCCAACCCGCCGCCGACTTGCTCGACCGCGTCGAGGAGATGACTTTCGGGTTGGAGGTGTCGGCGCGTACGCGGTCCGACTGGGCGCACGCGATAGCGACCGGCCTCGACTGCATGCTCTCCCTCTGGAGGTTCGACGGTGGGACGCTCACCGGCGATCTTGATACCGCGACCTTGGAGTTCCACCCGCCGGCCGTGGCGGCCAGCTAACATCGCCCGGCATCCACCGACACCTGGGACGGTCACCATGTGGGAATACCTCGCTCGGCTCCACAGCGGATTCCTCGCTGACATCGACGAACAGACCCTCATCATGAAGATCGCCGAGGAGTTCGGCGAAGCTGTACAGGCGTACATCGGCGTCACTGGGCAGAACCCGCGCAAGGGCGTCTACGGAACCCGCGAGGATGTCCAGAAGGAACTCGCCGACGTGATCGTTACCGCTGGGATCGCCATGATCGCCATAGCGGACGGCGACGTCGAGCAGGCGCGCGCCTATCTGGAGAAGCGCCTCGCCGTCGTTACCGAGCGCGTGGGCGTCTGAGCCTCGCTCGGTTGCTGGCAGGCCGGGCGGACACGCATTGCGTATCACCAAGGAGAAACGCTGCGCGGCCCCCATTCTCGGCCCGCGCCAGGCCACAATCTCCGCTCCGCTTACGATAAATGACAACCGTTCCTAGCGGCGCCGCCTCGGGAAGTGTGTGCTGCGAGCGAGTTGTCGAGTTAATTGCGATACAGGAGCCACCTCCGATGAGGCTTGACCTTTTCTAATGAGTCGTGCCCTGATGGGTTTTCGGCCGCCCGTGTCATTCGGGCCGTATCGCGGCGGCGGGCGGCATTGTCAAGGAGGCGATCGCAGGAAATGGGCAAATGGGGCTACGGCTCGTCAGCGGAGTGGCTGGCGGGCTCGGGTCCGATGAGCTGGCGGCGGACGTATCCGGGGCGGGCGGATCAGGCGGCGGTGGCGCGGCGGTTCGCGGCGTCGCTGCTGGCCGATACGGGACGCGGCGAGGAGGTGGAGTTCATCGTCTCGGAGCTGATCAGCAATGCGCTGCGCTACACCCGGTCGGGGGAACAGGGCGGCTGGTTCGCCCTGGAGGTCGCGCTCACCGAGCTGGCCTACGTGGCGGTGACCGATCTCGGAGTGGCGGGAGACCGGCGGTTCAGCTCCAACAGACCCTGGGCGAACCCTGCGAGGGTGGTTGGGGTCTGCTGGGGGTCTCCAAGCTCGCCGTCGCGATCGGCATCCACGGTAACCCTGAGGTGGGGCACACCGTCTGGGCCGACCTCGCGCCGGTCGTCGACGAGAGCGAGCCTCAGCCGGACCTGGTGACGCGCCTGGCGATGTAGGCGGAGACCAGCCCGTAGGTAGCAGGCTGGTCCCCTGAGGCCAAGGTTAGGTCCCCGCAACGGGCTCCGCCCGCCGATCCCGTGTACGGGGTCGGCGGGCGGAGCTTTGTTCCTTTCCGGACTCGTCGCGTCGGTGGTGGTTGTTCGCGGAGAAGGGGGCTCACTTCGATTCGGGTCTCGGTTCGGTGCTCGGATCGGGGTCGTGTTCTGGTCTCGGTTTATGATCCGAGCCCCCTTGCCCCTGGGTTATCGCAGGTCGGCGTGCCTCTTGGGTGTCTTGGAGGCAACCCCGCATTACTACATACGTAGTAAGTCCATAGGGGTATGCGTGTGTGCGAGATAGGTGTTGCGGTGCTCTCTACTCCTGGCCTGCCCGGCTCCTTCAGGATCCCCGGCCGGCTACGGCAAGACCGGGCAGACGAGACGACCGCAGGCAGGGAGGCCCGTGCGGGTGCGCGTGAAGAACGCCCGCGCGAGGCTCATCGGGCCGGGGGCGGCGAGTACATGGGTGATCGGGCCGGGAAGATCGTGGTGATCGCCCTGTGAAGTGGCTATCCCGGTGGTCGTTGATAACGCCATTGCGGGCGGGTGCCGGTTTAGAAGTCAAGGCGATCGGGGGCGGTGGCGGTAATTGTTATTTTAGTTGAGTTGGAGAGGGTAGCGTCTCCAGCCGTTTTGGTGATGCTAAAACGAGGGGGTCGGGCTTGATTTCGGTGCCGGATCGAGAAATCGTGGAATTGAACGAACGAAATACCGGCGGTGGAAATGCCGCCGCCGGCCCTCGATGCTCTGGTGTTCTCCGGTGGGCAGCCGGCCCGGCTCTTCGACGGCCACGATGACGCCGCGGGAGACCAGGACGTCGGCGCGGCCAGCCGGAGAGCCGGTGCCGTCGAGCACCTCAGCGTCGTGGATCACGAGATCTTCTGTCATCGTCGTCTCCGGTCCTTGTCGTGTCCTGGTCGGAAGCTGTGCGTGATCGTCAGCGCGGGTCGTAGGGCGTGGAGATGGTCGGTGCCGCCGCCGGGCCGCCAGGCCACCAGTGCTCCGTGAAGACCGCGTAGGTGAAACCCTCGCCGCCGTGGAAACGTACGATCCGGCGTCGGCGCGCGTACCCGAGAAGAAGCCGGTCTTGTTGGCCACGGTCACCGGCGCGCCCGGCCGGCCGAGCTCCGCGGCGTACGGGGAGACGCGGAGATAGCGGGGGACCTGGTCGAGATACTGCTGGGCGGCCAGCACGTCTTCGACGGCTTCGCACACGTCCGGCGTTGGCGATGCCCCGCACCAGCGCGCACATGTCGCTCGGCGACGACTCGCCGAGCCGCCGGACGTCGATCACCAGGTTCGTCGCCGTGTTGTCACTGAGCACGATCATGAGCGTGGCGGCGTCCCGCAAGGTCGGCCGGAGCCCGGCGTCGAAGACCTTCAGGATCCCGGAGCCACCGCGCTTGTCCCCGGCGTGCAGGTCGACCCGTTCGTCCAGGGACACCAGACCGGCCGCGGCCCGGCGCGGTTGCTCGTCATCGCGCCGAATGTAGGCCGGCTCGCGCGGGGCCTATGTCGGCGCGGCCCAGGTTCGGCCGGATTCCTTGTGCCGCTCCACAAGACCACCACCGCGGGTGTGGGCCAGCATGGCGGGGCGTGGGTGAACCGGCTCAGAGCGGGAGGACGACAGACGTGACGGACTTCGAGGCCTTCGGACCAGGGCTCTTCGACCCAGAGATCATCGACCCCGAGACGCTGGAGCTCAACCGGCACATCGAGGAGCAGATGACGCTGGCGCCGGCGCGCTGGGAGATGACCGAGGAGCACGAGCGGACGCTCACCCCGGGAGGGGGCCTGATACCGAGCTCCGATCCGGTCCCCGGCCTGGTGGAGCGGGAGGTGCCAGGTCCCGGGGGCACCGTCCCGGTCAGGATCATCCCCTGTGAGGGCGAACCGCGCGGCGTTTACCTCCACTTCCACGGTGGCGGCTTCGCCATGGGAGGGGCTCGTCACCACGATGGGATGCTGGCCGAAACTGCCCGTGAGGCCGGAGTGGTGACCGTCAGTGCCGACTATCGCCTGGCGCCCGAGCACCCCTACCCGGCCGCTCCGGCCGACTCCGAGGCCGTGGCGATGTGGATCCTGCAGCACGGTGCCGCCGAGTTCGGCACCGACCGGCTGGTGATCGGCGGTGAGTCCGCGGGGGCCACCCTCTCGGCGGTCACCGCGCTGCGGCTGCGGGACCGCCATGGGTTCACCGGTCTGGCGGGGCTCAACCTCTCACAGGGCGCTTACGACATGCGGATGACGCCTGGGGTGCGCCAGTGGGGCCATCGGCGGCTGATCATCAACACGCCCACCATCAAGAAGCACTACGACCGTTACCTGGAGGCGGCGGACCGCGAGGATCCGGACGTGTCAGCCCTCTTCGCGGACCTCACCGACATGCCCCCGGCGCTGTTCACGGTCGGCACGATGGATCCATTGCTCGAGGACAGCGCGTTCTTGTACGTCCGGTGGGTCGCGGCCGGCAACCAGGCGAAGCTCGACGTCTATCCCGGCGGGTGCCACGGCTTCAACTACTTCCCGACCGAGCTGGGCAGAAAGGCCGCCCGTCACGCGAACGAGTTCATCCGCGAGCGGTGCGCGTCCGACGCCGGCTGAGGGCTCCGGGCGCGGGTGTGCGGGCCTCACCTACACCGGCGAACACTACGCCAGTTTCGTCCTGGTCGACATTCGCCGCTGAACCGGGTCCGCGCCGGGTGTCCCGCCTCTTCGGCGACCGCCCGGCGTGCCCGGGCTCCTCATGGCGGGGCGTCGATCGGCACGACGTTGATCAGCTTCTTGTTGACGAACTCCTGGATGCCCAGCCACGACAGCTCCCGGCCGTACCCCGACTTCTTCACGCCGCCGAACGGCAGGCCGGGTTTGGACCAGGTGGGGTGGTTCACGAAGACCATCCCGCTGTCGATGCGCTCAGCGATCTCCTTGCCATGCTTGGTGTCCGAGGTGAAGACCGATCCGCCGAGGCCATAGTCGGTGTCGTTGGCGATGCTGAGGGCCTCGTCCTCGTCCTCGACGCGGAAGAACATCGCCACGGGACCGAACAGTTCCTGGCCGTACACCGGGTTGTCCCTCTTGACCCCCATCAGGATCGTCGGCTGCACGAAAGCCCCGGTGGCGGGTACGGGATCGCCGACCGTGATCGCCTCGGCGCCGTGCTCGACGGCCTCGGCCACCTGGGCCTTGAGCGCGTCCGCGGCAGACTGGGACGACAGCGGGGGCAGCGTGGTCTGCTCGTCCATCGGGTCTCCGGCGCAGAACCGGCCGAGGGCCTGCTTGAACTTCTCCAGGAACTCGTCAGCGATCTCGTTCGCCACCAGGAACCGCTTGGAGGCGACGCAGGACTGCCCGCAGTTGTGCATGCGTCCCCACACGGCCCACTCGACGGTCTTGTCCACGTCGGCGTCGGGCAACGCGATCAGCGGGTCACTGCCGCCGAGCTCCATCGTGGTCTTCTTCACCGCCTTCCCGGCGCGGGAGGCAACCGCCTTTCCGGCCGACTCGCTGCCGGTCAGGCCCACACCCCTGACCCGCGGATCACCGATGATCTTGCTCACCTGCTCCTTGTCGGCGAACACATTCGTGTAGACACCCTGTGGCGCGCCGGCCTCGGCCCAGAGCCCGGCGAAGGCCAACGCGGACTGCGGAACGATCGAGGCGTGTTTGATCATCACGACGTTGCCCGCCATGATGTTCGGGGCCGCGAAGCGGGCCACCTGGTAGTACGGGAAGTTCCACGGCTGCACGCCGAGCAGCACACCGAGCGGGCTGCTGACGACTACCGCGTCACCTTCCTGCGGATCCGTGTCCAGCCTGTGCGGCGCAAGGAAGCTCTCCGCATGGTCCGCGTAGTAGTCGAGGATGTCCGCGGACAGGCCGACCTCCTCCCGGCTCTCACTGATCCGCTTCCCCATCTCCAGGGTGAGCAGGCGGGCGAACTCATCCGCCCGCTCGCGCATGATCTGCGCGGCCCGTTTGGTGATCTCCTTGCGGTCGTCAAAGGTCCGCTGCCGCCATGTCTCGTACGCGGATTGGGCGCGCGAAAGAACATCCTGGAGTTCCGTGTCGCTGATCTCCGTATAGGTCGCGAGGACTTCGCCGGTGTACGGATTCACCGTTTGATAAGGCATGTGGTCTCTCCTGTTCGAGAGCCGATCCCCCTTGAGCGGCTCAAGGCCAACCGTCCCCAGGGGGATCTCGAATCCGGCCATGTCAGGCGCAGGGCGATGATGGCGGAGCTCGCGAAGTCAGCGGTGTCATCGGCACCCAGATCGCGCCGTCGGCCGGACGCTGCTCAGACCCCCACGGCGACGCAGGCGCATTATGTCCGCATGATGCCCTGCGCCCGAGCGTCGAAACCGGACAGCATCCACGACACCGCGCGATCGACCACCGGCTGGGGCACCTCATGGCCGCCGTCGAACTCCTCGTACGTGACGGGGTAATCCGAGGTCTCCAGCCGGGGCACGAGCTGCCGGCTGCAGTTGTCGACGGGCAGGACCCGGTCACTCCTCCCGTGCGAGACGAAGACGCGCGGCCGCCCATGCAGCACGAGCGGCGCGGCGAACCCGGGGGAGAACGCGATCACGGCCTCGAACAGGTCGCCGTTGGTGAGGCCGATCGACAGGGCGTAGGAGGCGCCGTCGGAGAAGCCGCCCACCATTATGTGCTCGACCGGATGTGCGTCGAGCACCTCCTCGAGCACCCGGTCGAGCCTTCGCACGTCCGGGCCGAAACCGTCCACGATGAGGTCCCAGGTGCCCGAGGCGGACTTCGGTGCCACGAGCAGGAGCCGATGCTCGTCGGCGGCCGACAGCAGCAGGTCCAGGCCCTGGCGCGGCGAACCTCCGGCTCCGTGCAGGAGCAGCACCAGCCGGTAGGGGCGTCCGTCCGCGGGTCCGGGCACGTAGGCCAGGGCGAGGAGCTCGGCCGCCGGCCCCTCGAACCTGAGCAGGCCCGTCCGGTCCGAAACAGCCACCGGCTCATAGAGGCGCACCGCCAAGCGCCCGTGGCGGGAGTTCTCCGCCGGCTGCTGGTGTGGCGGCGCCGGTTCGGTCACAGACACCATGGTGCTCACAGCCCCTCATCGGCCGGCCCGCATGGCAGGCCATGTCGCGGGGCTACCCCGGTTCCGGCCGGCTAAGCCACCGCCTTCAGACCCGCAGGGCCGCGAACTTCGCCGCTTGGGCCGCGATCGCCTTCTCGGCCGGCAGCCTTTCCATCGAGGAGGCGCCGAAGAATCCGGCTATGCCGGTGGTGTGGTCCAGGACGTACTGCGCGTCGTCCGGCTCCGCGATGGGTCCGCCGTGGCAGAGCACGAGCACGTCCGGATCGACCGCGACGGCGGCGTCGCGCATGCGCTGCACGGCTGCCACGGCGTCGTCGAGCGTCAGGGCGGTGGTCGCGCCGATGAAGCCGCTGGTGGTGAGCCCGACGTGTGGCACGACCATGTCGGCCCCCGCGCCGGTCATGGCCGCGGCCTGCTCGGCGTCGAAGACGTAGGGGGCCGTGAGGAGGCCCTTGTCGTGGGCCATCCTGATCATGTCGATCTCGAGGTCGAAGCCCATCCCGGTCTCTTCGAGGTTCTGCCGGAACGTACCGTCATAGAGGCCGACCGTGGGGAAGTTCTGCACGCCGGCGAAGCCCATCGCGGCGAGCTCGTCGATGAACGGCCCCATGAGGCGGAAGGGGTCGGTCCCGCAGACGCCCGCGAGCACGGGTGTGTCGCGGACGACCGGCAGCACTTCCCGCGCCATGTCCATGACGATCGCGTTCGCGTCGCCGTACGGCAGCAGTCCCGCGAGCGAGCCGCGGCCGGCCATCCGGTAGCGGCCGGAGTTGTAGATGATCAGCAGGTCGACACCGCCGGCCTCGGCGGCCTTCGCGGACAGGCCCGTGCCCGCGCCGGCGCCGATGATCGGCTTGCCGGCCGCGGCCTTGGCCGTGAGGCGTGACAGTGCGGTGGTGCGGTGCATCTCAGTCCCCTTGCTCAGTGGGTGCGCCCTCGGCGCTGGTGATGAGTTCGTGGAGCGCTTGGGCGGCACGGCGTCCGAAGCCGGAGTCGTTGATCGACGCGTCGATCTCGTGGACGGTCACCCCGCTGCCGGCCAAGCCCGCGATGAGCGCCCGGAAACAGGCGGCGTCGGCCTCGGCGTCCTGGAACGGGCCACCGGGGACGTCGATGGCCGAGACCCCCTTGGTGGGCAGGAAGACCTCGACCGGGCCGGTGGCCCTCGACAGTTTGTCCGCGATCCGCGCCCCCAAGGTCGCCATCTCCGCACGGGTCGTCCGCATCAGGGTCACTGTCGGGTTGTGCACGAGGAGCCGCCGGTCCGCGAACCGGTCCGGTACTGACCGGCGGGGGCCGAAGTTGACCATGTCCAGCGCGCCCACGCTGACGACCTGCGGGATGCCCCGTCGTCCTGCCGCCTCCAGCCGGTCCGGGCCGGCGGACAGCACCCCGCCGACCAGGTCGTCGGCGAGCTCGGTGGTGGTCAGGTCCAGCACGCCGGCCAGCATCCCGGACTCGGCGAGCGCCTCCATGGCGCGCCCGCCGGAGCCGGTCGCGTGAAAGACCAGGACCTGGTAGCCCAGCCCGGTCAGGTGCTCGCGCGCCTCGTCGACCGCGGGGGTGGTCACCCCGAACATACTCGTGCCGATCAACCGGCTCTCGTCATTCGGTGCCGGCTCGGCCAGGCGGCGCTCATAGCGCAGAGCCATGCCGGCCGCGGCGGCGGCCGCGTTGCCGAGCACGGCGCGGGAGACCGAGTTGAGGCCGGAGATGTCGACGACGGAGTACATAAGGGTGACGTCGGCCTCGCCGACGTAGGGCCGGACGTCGCCGGAGGCCATCGTGGACACCAGCAGCTTGGGCACCCCGATGGGGAGCGCCTGCAGCGCCCGGGCGGCGACCGCGGACCCGCTCGAGCCGCCCACCGCGAGCACGGCGTGCAGCGCACCACGCTCGTACAGCCGGCGGACCACCAGCGCCGCCCCGGCGGCCATCACTTCCATCGCGGCGCCGCGGTCCCCGGCGTCGCGCAACGGCTCGAGGTCGCTCCCCGCGGCCTCGGCCACGGCCGGTGATCCGACGTCCGCGAGTCCCGCTCCGCCGGAGAACGTGCCGACGTCGACAGTGGTGACGTCGCAGCCGCCCGCGACGAGCTCATCGCGCAGCCAGCGGTACTCCTGCTCCTTGGTGTCGAGCGTGCCCACCAGAACGACTGTCGCCATCGACTTCTGCTCCTTCGGACGTGCTGCGCGGTGACCGCGTTTGCGGCACAGCTCGCGGGTAGAGGTCGGAAGACCATAGCCACGGGAGGTGGAGACGTTGACGCGCTTCGGATATTTCCTGTCCTCGGAAGAACACAGTCCCAAGGCCCTGGTCCAGCAGGCCCGGCTCGCCGAGCAGGCGGGTTTCGACGGTCTGTGGATCTCCGACCACTATCACCCGTGGCTCGATGAACAGGGACAGAGCGGCTTCGTCTGGTCGGTGATCGGCGCCATCTCACAGGTGTGCGATCTCCCCATCACGACCGCTGTGACCTGCCCGACCGTACGCATCCATCCGGCGATCGTGGCCCAGGCCGCGGCGACCTCCCAGCTCCTGACGCGAGGACGGTTCAGGCTCGGCGTGGGTACGGGCGAGGCCCTCAACGAGCACATCCTTGGAGATCGCTGGCCGGACGCGGAGGAGCGGCTGGAGATGCTCGAAGAGGCCGTCGACGTGATTCGCGAGCTGTTCACCGGCCAGCAGGTCACCCACCGCGGGCGGCACTACACCGTGGACACCGCGCGGCTGTACTCCCTACCCGAAGATCCGCCGCCCATCCTGATCTCGGGCTTCGGTGAGAAGGCTGTCAAGCTCGCCGGCCGGATCGGAGATGGGTTCGTCTCGGTCCAGCCGGAGGCGGAGCACGTACGGCTGTTCCGGGAGACCGGTGGCGAGGGCAAGGTGGTCCAGGGCGGCCTGAAGGTCTGCTGGGGAACGGACGAGGAGCAGGCCCGCAAGACGGTGCACCGGCTATGGCCGAACGAGGGCATTCCGGGCGAGGCGCTACAGCTGCTCCCGTTGCCACGGCACTTCCGGCAGCTCTCCGAGCTGGTCACTCCGGACATGCTGAAGCACGCATGCGGGCCGGACGTGGACACGCACGTTGCAGCGGTGCAGCCCTATATCGACGCCGGCTTCGATGAGGTCTACATCTCGCAGATCGGCCCGGAGCAGGAGGGCTTCTTCGAGTTCTACGCCGAGCACGTACTTCCTCGGCTTCGCGACCGCTGAGCGCGGCTAGTGAAGGCCCAGGGTCGATTCCGCCGTGGCCCAGTCGGACGCGATTGCCCTCTGGGCGGCTGCCAGCGTCACTTTTCCCTTGCAAATGGCAGTGTGCAGATGGGTCTCCACGGCGTCCTTCGGGTTATTGGGCCCCGCCCCGGCCTTGTGGCCGGGAGAAGGAGGCTCCACCCACAGGTTCCGCGGGTCGTTCGGAGCGCCGCCCAGCTGCAAGCTGATGAGGTGGTCGTACTCCGCTTCGTGGAGCGGGCCGGCATAGCCATAGGACTTGGCGTTCGCGCTCTTCTCCTGGCCCGTCACGCGAGTCGGGGGGCGGATCCCGCTGGTATAGCCGCCCTTCCGGCAGATCGTCGTGGACAGCGTGGCCTGGTTGACGTCCGGACTGAGTGCCCCGGGCGTGCAGCTCGGGTCGGGGAGTGGCTGCCCGCTGACGAAGCTGTAATGACAGCTTCCGGCCCGGGGTTGAGGCTGCACCGTATAGGTACGGCTCGGACCGGGCCCTACCGGGATTTCGCCTCCCGGGTTCCGGCTTGCAGTCACGGTGCCGCCGCCGGAAGAGGTGCTGCCGCCATGGGACGAGGCACCCGAACATCCTGCGGTTACGGAGAGGAGCACAGCGGTGAGACAAAGGAGATGACGGCGGGCTCGGAGGGCCAAGGGGCTCCTTAAAACGGGTTCAAGACCACATTACGTGCACGTTATCCCAAACCTATATGAAGCGCTCAGGCGGCAGCCTGCCGCCGTTTGTGCATGACTCCGAGTCCGGTCGGCGCGGTTCTCATTCGCCGGTCACAGGCCGCTCAGGCGGGCCTCTTCCAGGTCGAGGTCGTGTTCGATCCGCCGCATCGCCGCGGCGCCGATGCGGCGTTTCTCGCGGGATGTGGCGACCACGGACCGTTCGACCCCGAGCAGTTCCAGCCGCAGGGCCCGGTACCGTTCCGGCCCGCTGCCCTCCCGAGGTTGCCGGCCGGATCGGCCGTGCTCCAGCCGTTGCGCCCGGGCTGAATAAAGGGCGCGCAGGCGGGTGATCTCATCCTCGGGACCGCCGGCGGCGGCGCGTTCCTCCAGGTGGTCCAGCGCCGCACGGGCCGCCTGCAGACGGGTACGGCGCTCGGTGTCGCCCTCGTCGTGGCCGACGTCGAGCCTGCGCAGCAGCCAGGGCAGCGTCATGCCCTGCAGGAGAAGCGTGGCGACGATGACGGCGGCGACGACGACGATGATGAGGTCCCGGTAGGGGAACGGCGCTCCGCCGGCGACCCGGCGCGGCAGGGCGAGGGCCGCCGCCAACGACACGCCGCCGCGCATCCCGCTCCAGCCGACGACGACCCGCTCCCGCAAGGTGCCGAGGGAAGGGGCGTGGCGCATGAGGCGCGCCATCGCCGGGCCGAGGAGCATCCAGGCCATCCGTGCACCGATCACCACGGCGATCACGCTGGTGACCACGGCGATCAGATGGCCCAGGGATAGACCGGGCACCCGGTGGACGACCCTTGCGAGCTGCACGCCGATGAGCGTGAACAGCACCGCGTTGAGCAGGAAGACCAGCACTTCGAGAAAGGCGAACGCCTGCAGCCGCGTGCTGGGTTCGAAGATCGATCCGCTCTGCGATCCGACATAGATCCCGGCCGCGACCGCGGCCAGGATCCCCGAGAGGCCGGTGGCCTGCGCGAGGAGGTACGTCAGGTAGGGCGTGGACAACGAGATCGTGATCTCGGCCAGTGGTTCGTCGATGTGGCGTCGCAGCCGCACGAGGACCCAGGCGACGGCGAGCCCGAGGGCGGCACCGCCCGCCGGGGCCAGGAACAGTAGCCGAGCCGCCTGGCCCGGGGCGATTCGTCCGGTCACGACGGCCGTCACCGCCGCACCGTAGAGCACCAGCGCGGCACCGTCGTTGATCAGCCCTTCACCCTCGACGATCGTTTCCAGGCGTTCAGGGATCTCCAGCCGTCGGAAGACCAAGGACGCCGCGACCGGATCCGTGGGCGCGACGACGGCACCGGCCACCACCGCCACGCTGAGGGGCATCCCCGGAACCAGCAGCGTCAGGACGCCGGCCACGGCGGCCGTGGTGACCACGACCAAACCTACGGCGAGCAGTCCGATCGGACGGGCGTGGGCGCGCAGGTCCCCCGGAGATATGAAAAAGGCGGCGTAATACAACAATGGCGGCAGAAACACAAGAAAGACGACGTCCGGCGACAGACCTGGCACTCCCGTCCAGGGCAATGAAGCGAGCAGCACACCCGCACCGACCAAGAGCACCGGGTAGGGGACCGCGATCCGCTCGCCGGCCCATGCCGCCGCGGCCGCAAGCGCCAGGCACAGCACCAGCGTCTCGAACCCGGTCGACATGACACCCCCAGTTCCATGTTCCCTGCCCCCGGTCCTGGGGTTCACCCACCCGCGAGCGACCGGGCGCGGACGCTGGTCGGCTTCACCGTCGCCGCGGCGATGTGCAGCGTGTCCGCCGCCTATCGCCGATCATCTATGGCGGAGCAGGAGGCGGCGCACGGCCTGTTCGGCTCCGCCCTGCGTAGCAAGTTCGCCGGCCTGGGTTTCGGCTCCGAGCTGTTCGAGCGCGCGGTCGATGGTGCTCTGCGGGTCGATATAGGAGGCGCGCGCCACCGCGGGGGTGTTGCCCAGATAGTCGGCGACCTCGGCCACGACCCGGGCGATCGCGCGGCGACGGGCGTTGTCCGAGCCGTTGGCGGTCCTGGCGGAGACCGCGAGTCCGACGGCGGCCAGCACCGTGGCATGCCAGGTTCGGAAGTCTTTGGCGGTGAAGCCACCGCCCCTGGCCATTTCCCGTAGGTAGTCGTTGATGTCCAACGTGGAGATGTTGTGCCATTCGGGTCCCTTCCGATAGGCGAGAAGCTCCGGGTTGTCGTCGCGCCGCCGCTTCAGACCGGTGACCACCTTGCACACCGACTCTTCGGCGATGGCCTGGACCCGTTGCTTTGGAATAGGCCTAGGTCGAGCAGCCGGATGGTGGCGGCCAGCACCCTGTCGCGGCCCAGGCCTCGCTCGGCCAGTCGTTCCGTCACGGAGTCCCTGATCTTGGGCAGCGCCGCGGCGAAATCCAGTATCCGGTCGTGTTTCTCCCGATCTCGCGACTCCCGCCACGCATCGTGATAGCGGTACTGCCGGCGGCCGGCGTTGTCCACGCCGACGGCCTGAATGTGCCCGTCCGCGTCAGCGCAGATCCACACCTCGGACCAGGCAGGGGGTACGGCCAGCGCCTTGATGCGGGCGATCGCGGCCGCATCGCGCTGCGGGCTGCCGTCCGCGTTGAAGTACTGGAAACCGCGCCCGCACCGGCGTCTCCGGATACCTGGCTCCTCGGGGTCACTGCGCCGCAGATCGGCCCCCGCACCCCCACCTTCGCTCATCGACTCAGACCTTCCTCCCTTATCGGCGAGTCCGCATGGTTGGCTTTTGCCCAACCGGGGAGTGACGATGCCTGGGCCAGGCCGGCCACCGGCCCACCATGACTGATTTCAGGTGGTTCGGTGACCGGCCGGCGGGGTAGGGGCCAGCGATGCTCTCGATGCCTGACGCCGTGGTCGTAGGAGCTGGGCCGAACGGGCTCGTGGCGGCGAACATCCTGGCCGACGCGGGCTGGGCCGTGGAGGTCCTGGAGGCCCAGAGCGAACCCGTCGGCGCGGTGCGCAGCGACCACGGGGCTCATCCGGATTACGTGAGCGACGTGTGCAGTGCGTTCTATCCCTTCGGAGTCGCCTCTCCCGCGATGCGCCGGCTCGAGCTCGAACGGCATGGGCTGCGGTGGCGGCACGCGCCCGCCGTGCTCGCGCACCCGACGCCGGACGGACGCTGTGCGGTGCTGGAGCGTGATCCGGAGCGGACCGCGGCCTCGCTCGAGGAGCTGGGCCAGGGTGACGGTGCGGCCTGGCTTCGGCTCTACAGCCTGTGGCAGTACGTCGGTGATGACCTGATAGCCGCATTGTTCAGCCCCTTCCCGCCGGTACGGGCGGCTGCCGTCCTCGCGGTGAAGGCCCGAAGGTCCGGCAACGCGCTCAGCCTTGCGCGCCTCATGGCGCTCCCGGTCCGCCGGATGGGGGAGGAGGAGTTCGGCGGGGCCGGCGGGAGGCTGCTGTTGGCCGGGGCCGCGCTGCACGTCGACCTTTCCCAGAGGCCGCCGGCAGCGGAGCCTTCGGCTGGTTGCTCACCATGCTGGGCCAGCACTACGGATGGCCGGTGCCGGAGGGCGGCGCCGGTGAGCTCACCCGCGCGCTCGTTCGGCGCCTGGAGTCGCGCGGGGGCAGGGTCCGCTGCGGCGCCCCGGTCACCTGCGTGGTCGTAGGGCACGGCCGAGCCCTCGGGGTCCGTACGGCCGGAGGCGAGGCGGTGCGGGCGCGCAGAGCCGTGCTCGCCGATGTCACCGCGCCGGCCCTCTACGGCGGGCTGGTCGGGTGGGAGCAGCTGCCCAGATCACTGCGCGAGGGCATGCGCCGATTCCAGTGGGACTTCGCCACCTTCAAGGTGGACTGGGCCCTGTCCGGGCCGATCCCGTGGGCGGCACCGCAGGTGTCCAGGGCGGGCACGGTCCATCTGGCGAGGAGTCTCAACGCGATGACGCAGTACACCGCCCAGATCGTCACAGGCAGGGTCCCGGCGGACCCGTTCGTCCTGCTCGGGCAGATGACCACCGCGGACCCGGCGCGGTCGCCGGCGGGCACGGAGTCGGTGTGGGCCTACACCCACGTCCCGCACCGGGTGGCCGGTGACGCGGGACCCGACGGGATCGCCGGCCGATGGGATGACCGAGAGCGGAACGCCATGGCCGACCGGCTGGAGACCAGGGTGGAGGAGTACGCCCCGGGCTTCCGAAGCCGTGTCATCGCGCGCCGGATCCTGGCGCCACCGGACCTGGAGGAGCACAACCGCAACCTGTACGGCGGCGCGCTCAACGGAGGAACCGCAGCACCGCATCAGCAGCTGTTCCTCCGGCCGGTCCCTGGGAACGGCCGCCCCGAAACACCGATCGCCGGGCTCTATCTCGCCTCGGCCTCGGCACATCCCGGTGGTGGTGTGCATGGCGCCTGCGGCGCCAATGCGGCCGTGGCCGCGATCCGTGCCCACGGACCCGTACGTCGCCATGTGCTCGGCCCGGCGCTGTCGGCTCTCCGGCATGTCCTCGGCCCCGGGGGCGAGTAGCCGCGCCGGTCGGCCCGGCCCCGTTTTATTCGGCCGGGCTGGGCCTGCGGGCGGAGTCGAGCCAGTCAGTGCTCACCTCGTCGACTCTCTCGCCGGCTCGCTCGAGCTTCTCCTCGAACCGGGTGCGGGCCGACTCGGCATCGGCCAGGCTCAGGACGGCGGCGATGCCGTCCCAGTCCAGGCCCGCCTTGAAGATGTGGGTGAGGAGCCGGGCCTCGAGCCGGTCCAGGTCCAGGTGAAGTGCTTGCAGCACGAGGAGTGCGGCACCGAAGTCGATGGCGTCCGGCGTCGGAAATCTCCGATCCGTGCCGCCGTCCATGACCGACATCAATGCGAGCAGCGCGTGGTCATCGGGCATCGGACGCTTGTGCTCCTCCCAGAGCAGCGCATCGACACCGGTGGAGAAACGCGAGGAGAGCCTGCCCCGGGCGGCGCGCACCATCTCGGGGTCGGGAATCGGGAGATCGCTCACCCTGCGGATTTTATAAACACGCCGCAAGATTCCCAACCCCCGGTGGCCTGCTTCCGATGCGGCGGGCACCAGATCACGCGCTGATCGCTCGCTCATCACTCGATGTGATGAGCCATGCTCAGGTTCGTGGTTTCCGTGCCGAGGACAGAGCGATTGGCTGGTGGCCTGTATGAGAACAACGACGATGAACGCGCGCGTGGAACAGCTCACTCTCGGAGTCATGTCCCGGTCCCGCAAGGAGAACGAGCACCGGCTCCCGATACACCCGATGCACCTCGAGCGGATCGACGCCGACCTGCGGGCGCGCATCTACCTCGAACGCGGTTACGGCGAGCGCTTCGGCGTGCCGGACGAGCGGCTGGCGCCGTACGTCGCAGGGATACGGAGCCGCGACGAGCTCATCGCGGACTGCGATGTCATCCTGTTGGCCAAGCCGTTGCCGCAGGACGTCGCGGAGCTGCGCGAGGGACAGATCCTGTGGGGCTGGCCGCACTGCGTGCAGAACGCAGAGATCACGCAACTGGCCATCGACCAGCGGCTCACGATGATCGCCTTCGAGGCGATGAACCACTGGAGCGCCGACGGCGGGTTCAGCCTGCACGTCTTCCACAAGAACAATGAACTGGCCGGCTACTGCTCGGTTCTACACGCCCTGCAGCTCATCGGGACGACCGGGGTCTATGGGCGCCGGCTGCGGGCGGCGGTCGTAGGCTTCGGAGCGACCGGCCGCGGCGCGGTGACCGCCCTGAACGCGCACGGCGTGCACGACGTGAACATCCTCACCAACCGTGGCGTCACAGCCGTCGCCTCGCCGATCCACTCGGCGCGCATCCTGAGTTTCGAGCACGACCCCGATGATCCGAGTCACAGCCACGTGCTGCTCGATGGCGGCCGGGTCCCCTTGGCGCCGTTCCTCGCCGAGCACGACATCGTCGTCAACTGCGTGCTGCAGAACCCCGACGCGCCCCTGACCTTCGTCACCGACGACGGCCTGGCGGAGTTCGCCCCGGGCAGCCTTATCGTGGACGTGTCCTGCGACGAGGGAATGGGCTTCAGCTGGGCCCGGCCCACCTCTTTCATCGAGCCGACCTTCACGGTGGGCGACAACGTCCGCTACTACGGGGTCGACCACAGTCCGTCCCTGCTGTGGGACTCCGCGACCTGGGAGATCAGCGAGGCCCTGCTACCGCACCTGCGAACCGTGCTCGCCGGCCCCTCGGCGTGGGACGCGGACCAGACCGTCCGGCGGGCCATCGAGATCCGCGAGGGCGTCATCCAGAACCCGGGGATCCTGTCCTTCCAGCACCGTTCACCCGGCTACCCGCACTGGCGCAAGTAAGGGGACGTCGGTGACCCGGCCCGACCCCACCACCTCCCAGGGGTAGACGCGCTCAGGTCGCGGCTCTCCGGTGGGAACTACTCCGGGTGGCGGCTCGTTACGCTGAGACAAATCGATCTTGGGGACGAGGGAGGCGACGTGGCCGGGAGCTTCAGAGACCTGCACCACAGGGACGTCACAGAGCGCCCACACGATGTGGCGCGGCGTACCTCCCCTGGAGTCTCACTGCCGGCGAACCCGGCTGCTCGAGCAACCAATTCACCGCGATCGACGCCTAACCCGGCGATTCCCCTGTCTGGGCGTATCTGGCCGGGGGAGCACCCCAGCGGCTGCCGGCTCACCGCGTTGCAAGTTTTCCGCTGCTGATCATCTGCCTCGCGCGAGCGAGATCGTAGCGCAGCCGTGTCCAGGCCGTGCTCGCGCCCGCAGACCCGTTACGGCCGGCTCCGCCATGCCCCGGTCGCGCCCCGGCTCGCCTAGCACACCTGTCCGTCAACCGGTTTGCCTGCTGAGCGGTCACTCAGCACATCCAGGAGATACGTGAAATGAAATCTTTGATCGAACATGCCCGCACGTTCCGGCAGCGTTCGGCCACTCGGGGTGAAGAACTGCGGCATCTGGCGATCGGCCAGAACCCGCAGGCGCTCTTCATCACGTGCTCGGACTCCCGGGTCATGCCGTCCCGGATCACGGCGGCGCGCCCCGGGGAGCTCTTCGAACTGCGTACCGCCGGCAACATCGTGCCGCCCCATCGCCCCGGACGGCCGTCCGGGGAGGCCGCGACCCTGGAGTATGCGGTCGAGGTCCTCGGCGTGGCTGACGTCGTCGTCTGCGGCCACTCTCACTGCGGAGCCGTCGGTGCGCTGGTGCGCGGCGACGACCTGGCCGCCGCACCGGCCGTACGGGAGTGGCTCGACCATGCGGCGCCGCTTGACCTCGCATCCGGCGGGACAGCGCCCCAGGCCGATGCCGAGGCGATCGCCGAGGCCGTACGACGACACGTCCTGGCTCAGCTCGCGAACCTGCGCACCTACCCCTGCGTGCAGCGGCGCTTGGACGGGGGGCTGCGCCTGCACGGCTGGTTCTACGAGATCGAGACCGGCCAGGTCTACGCCAACCGTCCGGAAACCGAGCAGTTCTCACCGCTATGACCCGTCGGCCCACGACTCACAGGCCGTCCGGACGCCGGAAACAGCCAGGAGAAGGGCGCATGTTCTCCGTTTTTCCGCGTGATCGGCAAACTCTGCGGCAGGACTTGTCCGCGTCGCTCGTCGTGTTCCTTGTCGCCCTGCCGCTATGCGTCGGTGTCGCCGTCGCCTCCGGCGTGCCGGCCGAGGCCCGGGCTGATGACCGGCATCATCGGCGGTCTGGTGGTCGGTGTCCTGCCGGGCAGCAGCCTGCAGGTCAGCGGACCGGCCGCCGGACTGACCGTCCTGGTGTTCGAGGCGGTCAAGGAGTACGGGCCTGCGGGCCTCGGCGTGATCGTCCTTGCGGCCGGGCTCCTGCAGATGAGCATGGGGGCACTGAAGACCGGTCGATGGTTCCGGGCGATCTCGGCCTCGGTGGTCCACGGCATGCTGGGAGGCATCGGCGTCGTCTTGGTCGTGGGCCAGACGTACTCGCTGCTTGGCCGATCGGCTCCTGGCAGCACCCTCGAGGGCCTGACGGGGCTGCCCGCGCTGCTCATCGGGGCGGCCGGTGACTCCGTCGCCCTGGCCTCGGCCGGGATCGGCGTCGCGGCGATCGCCGTCATGGCCGTGTGGCGCTTCGTCCCCGGACGCCTGCGGGTGATCCCCGCTCCACTGGCCGCCGTGGTGCTGGCCATCGGTGCCGCCGCACTCCTGCCCGTCAAGAAGATCGAGGTGCAGGGCCTCCTCGGCGCTCTGCAGCCGCCCGGGCCCGGGGAATTCGCCCGGCTGGCCGAGCTCGGCGTGCTCGGCACCGTGGTGGCGTTCACCCTCATCGCCTCGGCCGAGAGCTTGTTCAGCGCGGCGGCCGTCGACCGGATGCACGACGGGCAGCGCACCGACTATGACAAGGAACTGATGGCCCAGGGAGTCGGGAACACGGCCTGTGGCCTGCTCGGCGCCCTGCCGATGACCGCCGTCATCGTACGAAGCGCCGCGAACGTCCAAGCCGGAGCCCGCACCAAGGCATCGCGAGTCATGCACGGCGGCTGGCTGCTGCTGTTCGCGGCGCTCCTGCCGGCCGCGCTCGGGATCATTCCCGTGGCCGCGCTCGCCGGCGTCCTCATCCACGCCGGCTGGAAGCTCGTCCCCAAGCGGGAACTGGCCCGGCTGTGGCGCACCGAACGGGGCGAGGCGCTGGTCCTCGGCGTGACCATGGCCTCGATCATCGCCGCCAACCTCCTCGAAGGCGTGGTCATAGGACTGTTGCTCGCCGTGGTGAAGACGGCCTGGGAGGTCTCGCACGTCCATGTCGAGGTGGATGAAGACTGCGACACGGTGCGCGTACGGCTGGCCGGCAACGCCACCTTCCTCCGGCTTCCCCGCATTCTGGACACCCTTGAGGCGCTGCCGCCCGACCGCCGAGTGGAACTGGACCTATCCGGGCTCCGTCACCTCGACGACGCTTGCCGCACCGCGCTCGGCAGCTGGACGGCTCAGCGCAACAGCCGCGGATGGCCGGTGCAGGTCTCCGGCCACCTCAGGGCACTGCCGGCTGCGTGAGCCGAGGATGAGGCCTGGGACGGACGTTCATCTTCTGGGGGGCGGAGGCTGCAAGAAAGGATCGTCGCTGAGATAGAAGTCCGTGGCAGACCGGATCAGCTCCTCGTGGCTGAGGAAACCGTCGCCATCGCGGTCCAGACGGCGGAATGCCGCGGCGGCGTCGGAGTCCTCTGCGTTGTACCAGCTCCGCATCAGACGGAGGTACTCCTCCTCGTTCAGCTTGCCGTCACCGTCGGCGTCGGCCAGGTTGACCACGTCCTGCAGCAGCGCGCGATACACGCGGTCGAACGCGTCGGCCTCGGCCATCACCTCACTGCTGAAGGCCGAGACGTACTCGTCTTGGCTGATCCGGCCGTCGAGGTCGACGTCGGCGTGCTGGGCGAGGGTCTGCCAGAGCTGCCGGCAGGACGTGGTGAGTGCAAGGTGTTCGGGCGAGTCCGCGGCTTGGCCGAAGGCCTCGCCCACCCGTCGCGCGGAGTCCTCCAGGTCGGACCGATCGATGTAGCCGTTCGCATCGCGGTCCCAGTGTTGGAACCGCACCGCGAGCGTGCGGACGCGGACTTCGGAGATGGGCATGTGGCCTCCACAGCCGTGGCGCGATCGGGTTACCTTGCTGTGTTTCTAGCGCAGGCAGGCCGCGAAGGCCACAGTCCGTAGCGAAGTGGCCACAAACGGCTGATGTGCAGCACACTGCCGCGCCCGGACACGGATGCGAGCGCGCATCTCGAGATTGCTTTCTTTCAAACAGGATTTGGCACTATTTCGACCTTTAGTGCGTTAATTGCCGCTACTGTCGGAAATGGTATTCCCAATCAGGACGGTGGTGAAACGGAGTAATGATTTCCCCTTAAGTGCTGTGCGCGGATAGTACAGCATCAAATCACAAAGGAGGGTTATCCCATGAAGGAATCAAAGAAAGCACAGATCCTTCTCCCGTCTGTCGCGCTTTCGGCAGTTCTCAGCATGTCGGGAATAGCCTCCGCGAGCGACACTGAGTACGTGCAGACCAAGGTCCCCGGCGCGAACGCCGCGCAGCTTGCACCCAGCGACAGCGGCGACGACGACGATGGCGGCTGGGGTGGCGGTTACGGCGACGAGGACGAGAGCGGCGGCTGGGGTGGCGGCTACGGCGAGGACGAGGACGAGGACGGCGGCTGGCGCGCGAGCATCGAGGACAACGGCAGCGTCAACCGTTAGTCGAACTCGGTAAGGAGAAAGCCGCTCGCCCCGGCGAGCGGCTTTCGTGTGCCGGCCTTACGGCGACCGAGCCGGCCGCGGCCTACCGGTGTTCGGCTACGGGGAAGCCGACGAAATCGAAACCGGCGAAGGCGATCGCTCCTGTGTCGTCGAGCAGGCACACCGCGGGGAAGTTACGCACGCCGAACGCGCCGGCCACCGGCCCATCCGGCGGCTCCACGATCACCCGGGCGTGGCCAGCCAGGGACTCAGCGACCTCGGCCGCCGGCACGGGTTCGCCGACGACGACGGCGATCGCGGGTATGGGGAGCCGGTACGCCCACTGGGCGAACTGGGGGAGAAGCTCCTTGCAGGGCTCGCATGCCGGGGTGAAGAACCCGACGAGGGCCGCCCCCGCGAGTTGCGGAATCCGGTGCCGGCCGGCGTCAGGGCGGAGTCCGGCCGGGGGCAGCAGGCCAGCGAGCCCGGCCGGCGTCCCGGCCACGGAGGATCCGGCTCCGGAGAACGCGTTCATCCGGCGGATGACCCCGAGGGTGAGACACAGGTTCGCCAGGCACATGAGGGCGACGGCGACGAGTGCGGTGTCTGTCATGACGGGTGGCTCCTGTCGGATGATGGACGCGGCCCGACGTTGGCGCCGGCCAGTTCGAGCAGGTCGTCGAGGCGGATCGCGGGCAACGAGGTGAAGACGCCGGTGATGATCGCGACCGCCGCGACGGCTGCGGAAGGACGGGGGCCGGCCGCCGCCAGCGGGATCACCGCTATGGCGGCGAGGAGGAGGTTGCGTACCGCGTGCGGGACCCCGAGCGGCAGCGTCGCCGCACCGAAACAACGGCACTGCACCGCTTTACCCTGCTGGAGCGACCACAGGATCCCGGCCGTGAGCGCGGTCAGCAGCCCTGCCGTCACGACCAGGCCCGGCGCGTGGGTGGTCGCGAGCAGAACGGCGGAGCCGGCCTCCAGCGCGATGACGACCGGCGCCAGCCGGTCCAGCGGGGTCGCGATGGCGCGCAGCGACACCGCGAACTCGCGATAGGCGTCCCTTGACCGGAGCTTGCCCCAGACGGAGACGCAGAAGACCACGAGCAGGCAGACCCTCGCCGCGATACCCAAGAATCCGTGCACGGCTTGCTCCTCGCCCTCGTACCAGGTGTGGCCGGCTACTCCTCGCGCACTACCGGGAGCAGGATGCCGATCTCCAGGCCTCCCTGTGGCCCGGGGCGGACTGTGAGGCTGCCGCCATGGGCGCGGGTGATGGACCGTACGATCGACAACCCGAGCCCGAGACCCTCGCGGTGCGAGGCCCGTACGTCCGGGCCGCGGGTGAAGGGCTCGAACAGCTCGTCCATGAGCTCTGACGGCACCTCAGGGCCGGTGTTGCTCACCCGCAGTCCGCGCCGACCGGCTCGTACCTCGACGGTCCCGCCGGCATGGTTATAGCGCAGGGCGTTCTGCACCAGGTTGGTGATCAGGTGGGTGAGCAGCACCCGGTCGCCTCTGACGTGCACCGGCTCGGTGTCCACCAGCAACCGCACGTCGGCGGCCTTGGCCTCGGCCGTGTGCTGCGCGGTGACCTCGGTGACCAGGGTGTGGAGCCCCACCACCGCGCAGTCGCCGAGGCCGTCCTCACTGTGGGCCAGCAGCAGCAGTCCCTCGATCAGGTGCTCACTGCGCCGGTTCACGGTCAGCAGCTCTTCGCGGACCTTGGCCACGTGATCGGGTACCGGATCCGCCAGGCCGATCTGCAGGGCGGTTCGCTGAACGGCGAGAGGGGTGCGCAGTTCATGGGAGGCGTTGGCGACGAACCTCCGCTGGCCCGCGAACGCCTGGTCCAGCCGTTGCAGCATGGCGTCGAAGGTGTCCGCCAGGTCCTTGAGCTCGTCCCGAGGCCCCTGCAAATGGATGCGCTCGTGCAGATTGGTCTCCGACAGCCGGTGAGCGGTCGCGGTGATCTTGTGCAGCGGGCGCAGGACCCGCCCGGAAAGCCACCAGCCCACGAGTGCCGCGACTCCGACGAGGACCGCGAGGACCATGCCCGAGGTCATCAGCAGGTGATGCAGGGTGTCGTAGCGGTCGGTCGAGATGACCTTCTGGACGTTCACCCGGTCATTGCCGGTCAGCGGCATGCCGGCGGGCCCGGCCGTGGTGATCGTGAGTGGCTTGGCCGTGCCCGGCACGGCTAGCAACTTGGACTTGGCGTCGACGTTGCGCTTGAGCAGGAGGTACATCACGGAGATGACGAGGGCACCGGTGACCAGGATCAGTCCGGCGAACGCACCGGCGAGCCGGGCGCGCACGGTGAGGCGGGGGAAGGGCCGGGTCATGATCAGATCCGGTACCCGGCGCCGGGCAGCGTCTCGATCACTGGAGGGTCGCCGAGCTTGGCCCGAAGTTTGCTCATGGCGATCCTGACCGCGTTGGTGAACGGGTCGGCGTTCTCGTCCCAAGCCCGCTCCAGCAGCTGTTCGGCGCTCACCACGGCGCCCTGGGCCTGGAGGAGAACCTCGAGGACCGCGAACTCCTTGGGGGAAAGGGGGAGCGGGATGCCGTCGCGGCAGGCCCGCCGCTGGGAGCCGTCCACGGTGATGCCGCGGCGCTCGAGCACTGGCGGGAGGGCGGGCTGTGCCCGCCGGCTCAGCGCCCTGATGCGGGCCAGCAGCTCCGGGTATTCGAAGGGCTTGGACAGGTAGTCGTCGGCGCCCAGCCCGAGCCCCTCCACCCGGTCCCTCAGCATGCCGGCCGCGGTCAGCATGAGGATGCGGGTCGTCGCCCCCTCGGCGGCGAGCTCAGCGCAGACCTGATCTCCGGAGATCTTGGGTAGGTCCCGGTCCAGCACCACCACGTCGTAGGTGTTCACGCCGAGCTGCTCGAGCGCGGCCGCGCCGTCGTGCACGACGTCGACCGCCATCGATTCGCGCCGTAGGGCCTGAGCCAGATACCCGGCGAGTACCTGCTCGTCTTCCACCACCAGGACCCGCATGCATCCTCCTCGTCGGTGCCGAGCGTAGATCGCGCCGCATAAGGCCGGTGTCTCCGTCTCCGGATACACCCGGGAAACACTCCTGTCAGTAAAACGGTGGATACCGGCACGGTGAAGGGCCGTGCCTCTGGACAGGGCAGGACAACTCATGCGCGGCAGAATCCATACGGCGGCCCTCGTGGTTGTGCTCACGGCCGGGCTGGCCGGGTGCGGCGGTGGCTCCAAGCCCGCGGCGACGAAGACATCGCCGTTGAACGTGGCCGACCAGGCGCTGGCCTATGCCCGGTGCCTGCGGGCCCACGGCCTCGACGTTCCCGATCCCGACCCCAACAACCCCGGCATCTCACTGCCCAAGTCCTCGGCCGGCGGTCAGTCGGTCCAGGCGGCCCTCCAGGCCTGCCGGGACCAGGCCCCACCGAAGCTCTTCACCGGCAACGACGCCGGGGCACAGGACCACGACCTCGCCGTCGCCCGCTGCCTGCGCGCGCACGGCGTGAACGTGCCGGACCCGCAACCGGGTCAGCCGCTCAACATCACCGGATCCCTGAACGACGAGAAGGTGAAGCAGGCGATCGCGGCCTGTGAGAAGACCCCGGCGACGTCCGGGGGCGGCGGATGACCGGTACACACGCCGAGCGCACGGCGCCCGTCGCCGCGCCCGTGGACGCCGACGTGCCACCGGCGACCGGGCCGGGCTCCGGGAGCGGAGGAGCGGCAGGGCCCGGGGCGGATCAGGCCCGCCGGCGCGGGCGGGTCGTGATCGCGGCAGTCGTCGTGCTCGCGGTCGGGGGGGCGGGTGCGACCGCCGTCGTGCTGACGCGTGGCACGGACAAGGGCGCCACCAACACCGGACCCCGCCTGTCCACGGCTCCCGTGGTACGGACCGACCTCTCCGACGAGGTTCAGGTGGACGGCACACTCGGCTTCGGCGGCACCTACACGTTCATCGGGGCCGCGGGCACCCTTACCTGGTTGCCCCAGCCGGGCCAGGAGATCGTCCGCGGTGAGCGGGTGTTCGCGGTCGACGGACACGATGTGCCGCTGTTCTACGGCACGACCCCGATGTGGCGGACGCTCGAGGAGGGCGTCCACGACGGCCGGGACGTACGGCAGCTGCAGGCCAACCTGTCGGCCCTGCACCACGGCGGTCTGACGGTCGATGGTCACTTCGGCCCGGCGACCCGGGAGGCGGTGGAGGACTGGCAGCACGATCTCGGCCGAGACCGTACCGGAGCGGTCCAACAGGGCGATGTGGCCATCGCGCCGGGGCGCCTCCGCATCCAGAGCGTCGCGGGGGTCCTCGGCGGCCCGGCCCACCTCCAGGTGCTGCAGGCCACCGGAACCCAGCGGATCGTGACCGTACCCCTGCCGGTCGACCGGCAGGGGATCGCGCGGACCGGCGGAAAGGTGCGGCTGGAGCTTCCGGGCGGTGTCCAGACCACTGGCCACATCTCCGACGTCGGCGCAGTCGCCGCCGGGACCGGGACGGGATCTGGTGCCACGGCCGGAGCGGTCGGAGCGGCCACCGCCAACGCCACCATCCCGGTGCATGTCCGGCTGGACGACTCCAGGGCCGCGGGCAGGCTGGCCGGCGCCCCTGCCACCGTCTACTTCACCGGCCAGGTCCGGCGGGGTGTGCTGGCCGTACCGGTCAGTGCGCTCCTGGCCCAGGGGCCGCACGACTACGCCGTCGTCGTCGCGGACTCCGCCGGCCGCCGGCGTACGGTCCCGGTCACGCTCGGCATGTTCGGTTCCGGCCAGGTCGCGGTGACGGGGCCGGGTCTCGCGCCGGGCATGCGCGTGGAGGTGCCCGCCTCATGACCGTGGTCATCGGTCTGGATCATGTCTCGAAGTCCTATCCCGGCGGGGTCACGGCACTGCGCGACGTGTCGCTGCGGGTACACAGAGGAGAGCTGCTGGGCATTGTCGGCCCGTCCGGATCAGGCAAGTCCACGCTTCTTCACCTGATGGGCGCCCTGGACCATCCCGACGGCGGACAGGTCAGCATGTTCGGGCATCCGCTCTCCGGGCTTTCCGACCGGCAGATCTCCGCGGTTCGTGCACAGTGGGTCGGGTTCGTGTTCCAGCAGTTCTTCCTCACCGCGCACATGGACGCCCAGGACAACGTGGCCACGGGCCTGCTCTACCAGGGCGTACCGGCGGCGGAGCGGCGCCGCCGCGCCGAGCTGACGCTCGAGCGCGTAGGGCTCCGGCATCGCCTCGGCCACCGGCCCCACCAGCTCTCGGGAGGCGAGCGCCAGCGGGTGGCCATCGCTCGAGCGCTCATCGCCCGGCCCGCCGTGGTGTTCGCGGACGAGCCGACCGGCAACCTCGACTCCGCTGCGGGCGCCGGGGTGCTGAGGCTGCTGTCGGAGCTGCACGCCGACGGCACCACGATAGTCGTCGTCACCCACGACCCGAAGATCGCCGCTGATCTGCCGCGCCGCGTGGAAATGCTCGACGGCCGGGTCCACTACGACGGAGGTGCGGCATGAAGAGCACGCTGGACGGCATCGCGGAGGTGGCGGAACCCGTCCTGCCGTTGCCGGCCGCGGCCCGGCTGACCACTGCCGACATCCTCAGGGTCGGTGTGGTGGGACTGCGCGGGCGGCCCCTGCGCGCGGCCCTGTCGGCGCTCGGCATCGCCATCGGCATCGCCGCGATGGTCACGGTGCTCGGGATCGGCGCGGCGAGCCGGCAGCAGTTGATCGACGAGATCCGCACGCTGGGCACGAACATGCTCACGGCCCGTACGGGCCAGACGCTGTTCGGGGACTCGGCACAGTTGCCGGTAGAGGCCCCGGCGATGGTCGGGCGAATTCCCGGGGTCCAGTCGGTCAGTGCGGTCGGCCAGGTCGCGGGCGGCACCGTCCGCCGCACCGACAAGGTCCCGGCCACGGACACCGGCGGTCTGGCGGTGGAGGCCGCCCGGCTGGACCTCCCCGCCACCCTGGGGGCGACCGTACGGGCCGGAACATTCCTCAACGGCGCCACCCAGACCTACCGGACCACGGTGCTAGGCGCGGTCGCCGCGTCCCGGCTGGGCATCGACCAGCCGGGACGGCAGGTCTACATGGCGGGCAACTGGTTCACCGTGATCGGCATCCTGAACCCGCTGCCGCTCAATCCCGAGATCGACCGGGCCGCCCTCATCGGCTGGCCCGTCGCGCAGCAGACGCTGGGATTCAACGGTCATCCCACTGCTGTGTACGTGCGATCGACCGAGAGCCGGGTCGAGAGTGTCTGGCGGGTCCTCGCGGGGACCGTCGATCCGGCGCATCCGGAACAGGTACAGGTCAGCCGGCCGTCGGACGCCCTCACCGCGCAGCTCGCGGCCAAGTCGACCTTCAACGGGCTGTTCCTCGGCCTCGGTGCGGTCGGGCTGCTCGTCGGCGGGGTCGGCATCGCCAACACCATGGTCATCTCGGTGCTGGAACGGCGCCAGGAGATCGGGCTGCGCCGCGCCATCGGGGCCGGGCGAGGGCAGATACGGCTCCAGTTCCTCACCGAGTCGGTTGTTCTGTCGCTGCTCGGGGGCGTGACCGGGGTGCTGCTGGGCTTGTCGATCACCCTCGCCTACGCGGCCGGCCGCGGATGGCCGGCGGTCCTTCCAGGACAGGCACTGGCCGGCGGTGTCGCGGCAGCGGTGCTGACCGGAGCGCTCGCGGGCCTGTACCCCGCTCGGCGCGCCAGTGCCCTGACGCCGACCCAGGCGCTGGCGACGGGATGACGGGATGACGGCCGGATGAGGGGGCTCATCGTTTGACGGAAGACTGAAAAACTCAATTAGAGCGGCTTATGACTGGGGGTAAATTCGCCTGCGTGGAGGGTTGTCGCGGCATGCTCGAATTCGGCTCTATATGTACCTGTTCGTGATGAGTGGCCGGATAAGGTCAAACGTCCGGATTGATTACATAAATGGTGACACGTAAGAATGCTTCCGGAGGTCACGGACAGGCCGTGACAGATGCAGGAGGCAGAACAATGGCTGAGCACAAGACGCTGGACCCAGCGGAGATCACCGTCGTGCCGGCGGGTGCGCCCCTCACGGACGCGGAGTTCACGATCTGCAACCCGGATCCGTACGACCGCTGCGTGACGCTGTGCAACCCCGACCCGTACGACCGCTGCGTCTGACATGCCAGCGCCGCTGAATAGCGGCCGTGTGGAGGCCGAGGCCACCGCGCCTCGGCCTTCCTTCGGCCTCTCGCGCCTGATTTTCCCTATCGACGTGAAGACGTTCGAAAAGGACTTCTGGGAGAAGAAACCCCTGATCATCAGGAGGGATTCGCCTGACTATTATTCGGATGTGCTGTCACTCCGGGATGTTGACGGGATCTTGGACAGCTCGAGTCTGCGGGAGAGCGATGTACGCCTCGTAAAAGCCGGCCGGGAAACGGCGATGTCCGAGCTCGTCACCGACGATTCGGATGGCCGGGCCACGGCGCTGGAGGGGCTTTATGAGCGATACCGCGATGGCGCCACGGTCAACCTGATGTTCCTGCACGAGCGGTGGCCGCCGCTTGGACGGCTGTGCCGCAAGCTCGCCGCCAAACTGAGCTGCGGAGTGCACGGGAACGTGTATCTCACGCCGGCCGGCTCGCAGGGACTGGACCCGCACTACGACACCCATGACGTCTTCGTGATGCAGCTCCACGGCAGCAAGCACTGGCGGCTGTACGAAGGCCGCACCCCCCTCCCGCTGCAGAGCCAGGGATACCGGCCGCCGCCGGAAGGCGCCGGCGAGCCCGTGATGGAGTTCGACCTGCACGCGGGCGACCTCGCCTACCTGCCGCGGGGAACGGTGCACGCGGCGACGGCCAACGAGGCGACGTCGATGCACCTCACCATCGGCATGGTGCCGGTCGTGTGGGGGGCCGTGCTGCGGGATGTGCTCGACGCGGCCATGCGCCGGGATGTGGCACTGCGGGAGGCGCTGCCCCTTGGCTTCGCCAGGGACGACCATCTCCAGCAGCACGTCGAGGAGCGGCTCGCCGAGCTGTTCGCCGGGCTGGGCGACTCGATCTCCTGGAAGGAGGCGGTCACCGACGTCTCTCGCCGTGCACTGCGTCGCCGTCAGGTCGCGCTGACCGGGCACCTCACAGATCTGGAGGCCATTGGGTCACTGGACGTCGTGACCTCCGTACGCCGCCGTCAGGAGCTCCTGTGGCGGCAGGGTCGCGATTCGGGCCAGGTGTTCGTGGAGTTCCACGGCAAGGTGCTCGGGTTTCCCGGTGCCCTGGAGGAAGAGCTGGAGTTCATCGCCAAGGCGGATGCGCCCTTCCGCGGTGCCGATCTCCCGGGCGGGCTCGACGACGCCGGACGCCTGGTGCTGGTCGGCCGCCTGCTGCGGGAGGGCTTCCTCACCATGGCCTGAATGCCGAGGGCGGGCCGGTCGTCCGGGCCGGCCGCTCTCGCTTCGGCTGCGATCGGCGGCGCGCCCAATGCGGCAATGAAACGGGGAATTGAGAGTGGAGTTCATCTACGCCAAGGACGATGCCTCCGCGGTGGGCCGGAGTGGTCTCTCGGGACAGCTGGACATTCCGGACCCGCAACGACCCAGCTCGGCGGGATACGACCCGGCGGGAAAGATTCGCCGTCTGTGGCAATCGGTCGTCGGCACCGTGACGGGGTTGCCGCGGGTCCTGCGCCTGGCCTGGCAGGCCGGTCCGTGGCTCACCGTCGGCCTCGCCGTGGCGACGGTGGTGTCCGGACTGGTGCCCGCTGCGACCGCCGCCGTGGCACGGCTGCTCATCAACACCGTTGCCGGGTCGATCCGCGACGACGGGCGCCTGGTCGTCCTCCCGATGGTCCCCGGCGACCTGCGGGTGAGCGTCACCACGGCGGTCTCGGCTCTGGCCGGCGCCCAGTTCGCGGTGTTCGCGCTGGGGGGCCTGGCCACGACGGTCCGGACCATCGGCCAGCAGCTGCTCCAGGAGCGGATGACGCAGATCGTCCAGCTCCAGGTCATGTCGCACGCCAGCGAGCTGGATCTCGCGTTCTTCGAGGACACCGACTCCTACGACCTGCTGCGCCAGGCCCAGCAGGAGGCCGCGACGCGACCGGTCTCGATGATCACGAGCGCGTTCGGGCTCGTGCAGAACCTGATCACCGTCGCGAGCGTGATCACGATACTGATCATGCTCAGCCCGATCCTCGCGGTGATCGCGCTGCTCGCTCCCGTACCGGCGTTCGTGGCCGATGCCCGCTACGGCATGCGCGCGTTCGTCCTGTCGCTGTGGGCCTCCCCGCTGCGCAGGCGCATGCAGTACTTCAATGCCCTCGTCACCACCGACGCTTCAGCTAAGGAGGTCCAGCTCCTCGGCCTCGGACCGTACCTGGTGGAACGGTTCCGCCTGCTCGGCGGCGTGTACTACGCACGTCAGCGCCGCCAGGTGGCGACCCGCTACCTCGCCGGCATGGCCTGGACGACGCTGACCACGCTCGCCGGCTCGGCCACCTATCTGTACGTCGCACTCCAGGCGGTCGGCGGCCAACGCTCCCTCGGGGATCTCGTGCTGTACACCGCCGCGGCCGCCTCCCTGCAGACCGCCGTGTCCGGGCTGTTCCAGGACTGTTCCGGGATGTACGAGAACAACCTGTACCTCGGCACGCTCACCCGGCTGCTCTCGACCAGGCCCGCGGTGACCGCGCCCGAACGGCCGCGTCCGCTGCCCGCGGTCTCGGCCGGCCGGGTCGAGTTCGAGCACGTGTCGTTCAGCTATCCGGGCAGTGACCGCCCGGCTCTCGCCGATGTGAGTTTCCGCCTGGAGCCGGGTCGGATGCTCGCCGTCGTCGGCCGCAACGGCGCGGGAAAGTCGACAGTCGTCAAGCTGCTGTGCCGGTTGTACGACCCGGAGCAGGGGCGGATCCTGCTCGACGGCGTCGACATCCGGGAGTACGACCAGGTGGACCTGCGTTCCCGGATCGCCGCGATGTTCCAGGACTACGTCACCTACCAGGCGACCGCGGCCGAGAATATCGGCCTGGGCGACGTCGGCCGCATCGGCGACGATGCGGCCATCCGTACGGCGTCCGCCGCGGCGGGCGCCCATCCCTTGATCGAATCCCTGGACCAGGGCTACGACACCCCGCTGGGCAAGTGGTTCGACCAGGGTACGGGCCTGTCCGGGGGGCAGTGGCAGAAGGTGGCCCTGGCCCGCGCGTTCATGCGGCAGACCCCGCTGCTCGTCCTGGACGAGCCGACCTCGGCCCTGGACGCGGTCAGCGAGCACGAGCTGTTCGACCGGCTGCGCGAACTGGCCGAGGGCCGCACCACCCTGTACATCTCCCATCGGTTCGGCGCGGTTCGGCGCGCCGACGAGATCATCCTGCTCGACGACGGACGGATCGCCGAAGCCGGCACCCACCAGCAGCTGATGGAGCTGGGCGGGGAGTACGCCCGGCTGTTCTCCCTCCAGGCGGCGGCCTACACCGACGTCCCCGCCTGAATTCCCGCCACCTGCCCCCGCCCCAACCCAGGAGGCCATCATGAGCGTGCCCTTGATCACCCGTGCCCTGCTGTTCGGGGAGCCTGCCCGCCAGAGCCCCGCGATATCTCCGGACGGCTCCCTCATCTCCTTTCTGGCCCCGCACAACGGCGTGCTGAACATCTGGGTCGGCGACCGGGTCATCCGTGACTCCCGTCCCGTCACCGACTGCCGCAGACGCGGCATCACGATGTACTCGTGGGCGTCCGATGGCCGTCACCTGCTGTACGTCCAGGACCGGGACGGCGACGAGAACACCCACGTGCACGCGGTCGACCTCACGACCGGGGACGAGCGGGACCTGACGCCCTTCGACGGAGTCCAGGCCCACATCATCGGTCTGGACCGGCGGGTGCCCGGTGAGCTCCTCGTCGGGATGAACCTGCGGACGCGTGGCCTGCACGACGCCTACCGGATCTCGCTGGCCGGGGGCGAGCCACGGCTGGTCGCGGAGAACACCGGATTCGGCGGGTGGGTCGCCGACCGTGATCTCCAGGTCCGTGGCGCGGTGTCCTTCCGCTCCGACGGCGGCATGGACCTGCTCGTCCGCGACGGCGAGGAGGATCCGTGGCGGGTTCTGCACTCCGCCCGTTACGAGGACACTGGCATGACCAGGCCGATCGGGTTCACCGACGACGGCAAGCGTCTTACCGTCCTCTCCTCTGTGGACTCCAACACCACGCGGCTCGTCAGCATCGAGGTCGCGAGCGGAGACGTCGAGGTGGTGTACGAGGACCCCCGTTTCGACGTGGTCGGCGTGGACCTGAACCCCGACAGCCGGCATCCCGACCTCGCCGTGGTGCTCCGCGAGCGCAACCACCTCGAGGTGCTCGATCCGGCGCTGGAGCGGGACGTGGAAGTTCTGCGGGCGGCCGCGGACGGCGATGTGGTCCCGCTCAGCCGCGACGACCGTGACCGATGGTGGATCGTCCAGGACAACATCGACGACGCACCCGCTGGCTACCTGCTCTACGACCGCGTGACCGGCCGGGTGGAGACCCTGTTCACCCACCAGCCCGCGCTGGAGGGCGCCGCCCTCGCCCGGATGGATCCCTTCACCATCACGGCCCGCGACGGGCTCGAACTCTCGGGTTATCTCACGTTCCCACCCAACGAGCCGAGGGTGGATCTGCCGGCGGTGCTCAACGTCCACGGCGGTCCCTGGATGCGCGACGGCTGGGGTTTTCGCGGCGAGGTCCAGTGGCTGGCCAACCGCGGCTATCTGGTCATACAGGTCAACTTCCGCGGCTCCACCGGATACGGCAAGGACTTCGCCCGGGCCGGAGACCGGGAATGGGGCGGGAGGATGCAGGACGATCTGATCGACGCCGTCCAATGGGCCGTGCGATGCGGGTTCGCCGACCCCGGCCGCATCGGCATCTACGGCACCTCGTACGGCGGCTACGCCGCGCTCGCCGGTGCGGCCTTCAGCCCCGACCTGTTCCGCTGCGCCCTCTCGGTCTGCGGGCCGTCGAACCTGCGCACCTTCGTGGAGTCGGTTCCGGCGTACTGGGCCCCGATGGCCGCACGCCTCCGCCGGGCCATCGGCGATCCGGAGTCGGAGCCGCAGTTCCTGTGGGCGAGATCGCCGCTGTCGAGGGCGGATGCCATCCGGATTCCAGTGTTCATCGCCCAGGGCGCCAACGACCCGCGGGTGAAGGAGGCCGAGTCCGAACAGATCGTCACGGCGCTACGCGAGCGCGGTGTGGAGCACCATTACATGATCTTCGACGACGAGGGTCACGGATTCGTCGACCCGCGCAACCGGCTCGCCTTCTACGCGGCGGCCGAACGATTCCTCGCCGACCACCTCGGCGGGCGCTGCGAAGCCACCAGCCGCGACTAGCAGGGGGACGACCATGTTGGGCACCTATCTGATCGGCTTGCGCGAAGGGCTCGAAGCCTCGCTTGTGGTGGGGCTGGTCTGCGGCTATCTCCTCCGTACCGGCCAGCGCCGGCAGCTGCTTCCCATCTGGTTCGGCGTCGTCGCGGCCCTGCTGCTCAGTGCGGCTTTCGCCACCGCGCTCAGCCTGGCCGACGCGTTTCTGTCCCTCACCGCCCAGGAGGCGTTCGGAGCCGCCATGTCGCTGACGACTGTCGGCCTCGTGGTGGCGATGGTGTGCTGGGCCAAGGCGCACGGCGGCGAGGAGGAGCTGGAAGAGCGGCTCCAGCGGGCGGTCCGGCTCGGACCGCTCACTCTGGCGGCGGTCCCGTTCGTCATGATCGGACGAGAGGGCGCGGAGACGACGCTGCTGCTGTGGACCGACATCAAGAACGCCGGCTTCGCGGCCGCGCCGATCCTCGGCGCGGCCGCGGGTCTGGCCAGTGCCGTCGCCGGCGGCTACCTCGTCTACCGCAGGGAACGCCGCGCCGACCTACGCCGCTTCTTCCGCTGGACGGGCGCCGCCCTGGTGATCGTCGCGGCCGGAATCCTGGGCGATGGGATCAGTGAACTGCAGAGCCTCGGGGTCCTGCCGGGTGCGCACGCGGTCGCGTTGTCCACGGCCGACCTGTTCGCCGGCCTGGGTACGGCCGGAACGCTCATCGGATCGGCGCTGTCGGGGCTGCTGAGCCTCACTCCCGAGGTGACCTGGCTGCAGCTGACGTCCGCGGTCTTGTTCGCAACTGTCGGCCTGTACATGTTCCTGCGCCAGGGCCGGACCACGCCGGTGGAGCGCCTTTCGCCCGAAGCCGTACCGGCAGTGGCCGAGGAGGAGCCCTCGATCGGAGTGGACACTAGGGTACGGCGGCGGCCCGACTTGCGCTGGGACGTGCTCCTGACCAGGGACGTCCTGAGACTGGGCTTCGCCGGCAAGACCATCGAAATGCCCGCGCGGGTGACGGACGAGGTGCGGTATGTCCTGGGGAGCGCGGGGGAGGGGTTCACCCCCGGCGCGATCCCCGGCGATCTCGACGAGCCGGGCCGGCTCGTCCTGATCCAGACCCTCGTCCACGAGGGCTTCCTGACGCCCGTACCCGCGCGAGCCGATATCTAGGGGGATGCCATCAGCTTGTATCGACCGAGCGCTGCTGTCCGGGGTAGCCGGGCTTCTGCCCGGGCAGGCCGACCGCCTCGCCGGAGAGGGTCTCGGTCCGCGGGAGCTCGTCAGGTATGTGGGCGGGCGGGTCCTCGTCAGCCGGCGGCACGACGTCTTCGTCTATCGCGGGTCCCGCGTTCACGCCCTGGGGCTCGACGAGACTTTCTTTATGGGTTCGGGGGTCCTTGTTTCCACTCACTTCCGCCCCTTACCCCGCATCCGGCGACGAATGCCTCAGGACGACGCTGTCGTGGAGGCCGGCGATGGGCGGGGTCACCGGGTGTTCTCCTTCGCACGGGCCAGCACGGCGTCCAGCGCGGCGCCATCGTAGTAGAGCGCCGCGTCCGTGATGCGGCCGTCGGCCACGGTGACGAACGAGCATCCGTGCACGTCCAGCGGCTCCAGCCCATCGGTGGCAGGGGTGCCGAGCATCCGCCACCGCACCGCGGCGCGGTCACCGTCGACGACAGCGCCGACGATCCGCCGGTGGTAGTCGGGATAGCAGGCCAGCAGGGCCGCGTTCGCGGCCCGGTCGTCCTCCGCCGAGCCCACCGCGGGCTTTCCGTTGACCTCGACGGACAGGTCCGGAGCCACCAGGCGCTCCGCGGCCACGAGGTCGTGAGCGTTTTCCGCGTCGTTGTAGGCCCGGTAGATCTCCGCCCCGTTCACCGGGCCGCTCACGCCAGTGGGCCGGCGGCCTTGACCTGGACACGGCAGGCCTTGCCCGGCAGGTAGCTGAGCGGAACCTCGTTCACCGAGGTGATCCGCAGCCGGTCGGGGTCCGCGCCGGCCCGTACGGCCGCCGCGCGGGCCAGGTCCCTGGCTTCGGCGAGGCAGGCGTCCCGGCCCTCCGGCTCGTACCGGTACACCCGGTCGACGGCACCGGAGGCCTCGGCGATGGCGGCGCCGAACGCGTTGGCCACCGCGTAGTGCTCCGGCCGCAGCACCTCGGACACCCCGGCGACCGCGTCCGGCACCAGGTGGGAGCCGCCGCCGACCGCGATCAGCGGGAGCTCCGAACGGCTGGCCTTCATCCGCTCGCACATCACCTGGATCCGCTCGTCGACCCAGGCGAGCGCGCCGGAGGCCACCGAGGGATCCACATCCGACAGCCGGCCCACGTCGCCGAAGCCGGTCAGCCGCCCGGCGTGCACCGAGATGTCGGACAGCGTCAGGGTCTGCCCGCCGCGTACGAGCGCCTCGTCCACGACGCGGTAGCCGACCGAGTCCGGGCCGACCCGGGGGCCCTCCGGCCCGGGGCGCACCACGGTGCCGCCGCCGAGGCCGATCGAGATCAGATCCGGCATGCGGAAGTTCGTCCGCACCCCGCCGACCTCGACCGCGGCCGAGGACTCGCGTGGGAAGCCGTCGACCAGGATGCCGACGTCCGAGGACGTGCCGCCGACGTCGATCACCAGGGCGTCGGTGAGGCCGGCCAGCGCGCACGCGCCGCGCATCGAGTTGGTCGGCCCGGAGCCCACGGTGAGGATCGGGAACCGGACGGCCTCCTCCGCGGTCATGAGCGTGCCGTCGTTCTGGGTCAGGTAGGACGCCACGGACAGGCCGTGCTCGGCCAGCGCGGCGTGGAAGCCCTGCACGACCCGCTGCGCCACCCCGAGCAGCGAGGCGTTCAGCGTGGTGGCGTTCTCCCGCTCCAGCAGGCCCAGCGCGCCGACCTGGTGGCTGAGCGACACGGGGAAGTCCGGGCCCAGCTCCGCGGCGAGGATCTGCGCGGCGCGCAGCTCGTGCTCGGGGCTGGCGGGGGAGAAGGGGCTGCTGATGGCGATCGCGGAGACCTGGCCGGCGCCCCTGCCGATGCCCCTGCCGACACACTGGGCGGCGAACTTGCGCACGTCCTCGACCGCGAGCGGGGCGATCTCCGACCCGTCGTACTCGAACCCGCCGCCGATGATGGCCGACGGACCATGAACCACGTCCAGCAGGTCACGGGGCCACGCGGCCCCGGGCCGTACGGCCAGCGACGAGGGAGCCGCGATCCGCAGCACCCCGACCCGGCCGAGGTCGCGGCGCTGGATGATGGCGTTGGCCGGGTGCGTGGTGCCGAGCATGGCCTGCGTGATGGCGCTCGTGTCGACACCCGCGACCACCTGCTGCAGGGCGGCGCGGATGCCGTCGAAGGGGTCGGGTGTGGTCGCCGCCTTGGTGGCCGCGACCACCTTGCCGTTCGTGTCCACCACCACGGCGTCGGTGTTGGTGCCCCCGACGTCGATGCCGATCCGAAGCGCGCTCACTGCGCAACACCACCCATCGGGACGTAGTCGATGTCGTAGCCGAAAGCCCTGGGGCCCACCAGTTCCAGGAACCCGTCGCGATGCCATTCCGGTGCGCAGGGCATGCCGATCACGTCGACGCGCTGGCCGTAGGCGAGCGACTCCGTGGTGATCGGGCTCGCGTCCTCGTGGTCGAGCAGGCAGATCAGGTCAGGCGCCGTGATCACCGGCCGGTCGCCCTCGAACGCGACCAGCAGCTCGTTCTGGATCTCGATCCGCATGGTGCGGTCGGCGTCGGCGAAGTGCTCCACGATCACGGTGCCGCGCGCGAAGCCCTCCGTGGTCTCGCGGTGGATGTCAACGATCTTGCCGGAGAAGAACTCGCGGGCCTCGGCGAAGCGCAGGAACTCCTGGTAGGCGCCGGCCTGGCCGTTGCGCACTGCGGCCAGCCGCCGGCCCAGCTCCACGCAGTAGCTCATCGATCCGGAGATCCCGTGCTCGGCCACCTGGGCCGCGGTCATCGGGTAGCACGAGATCGCGTTGGCCAGGCCGAGTGTGATCACCGCACCGCGCGCGAGCCGCTCGG
>JAOPYH010000096.1 GCA_025964715.1 Streptosporangiaceae bacterium
AAGAGATCCACGGTGATGTCGCCGTGGTTGGTGTGCAGGACGGCCCGGCGCGCGGGTGCGGTCGATTCGGTCACGGCTCCACTGTCCCACGTGCACCATCACGCTCGGTCCGGCCCGGCCCGCGGAAGGCCTGCCGTCGGCCGTTGATGATCGATTACGGGTGTTTCGGGATCGTCGGCCCACCGCTGCCGGCTCCGGTCAGCTGTGAATGCGGGGCCGGACAGGCTGCGCCCCGGCGCCGGGCAGACGCGGTCGCCGAGGCTGAGACCCGAGCGGTGCCGGTAGAACGGGCGGCGAGGCGGTCACTCGTGTGTGTCGGAGTCAGCGGCCTTCTGCAGGAGAAAGGTCCGCTCTGTGGTGTTCTTCGTGAGCGCGGCCGCCCGGCGGAACTCGGTCGCTGCTTCGCTGTGGTGCCCGAGCCTGCTCAGCAGGTCGCCGCGGACGCTGGCGAGTTGGGGGTAGCGGGCCAGCGCGGGCTCTGAGGTAAGGCGGTCGACGATGACCAGCCCCTCCTCGAGGCCGTGGGCCATGGCCACCGCGACCGCACGGTTCAGTTCCACCACGGGCGACGGGGCCCGTGCGGCGAGGCCTCGGTAGAGCATCGCTATCTGCCGCCAGTCGGTCTCGGCGGCGGCGTGTGCCCGGGCGTGGCAGGCGGCGATCGCCGCCTGCAGCACGTAGGGGCCCGGTGCTCCGCCACGCTGTTCGGCCCGGAGCAGTGCGGTGAATCCGCGCCGGATCAGCAACTGGTCCCAGCGCCCACGGTTCTGCTCGGGCAGCGGGATCGGCCGCCCCGTCGGGTCGAGGCGGGCGGGGATGCGCGAGGCCTGGATCTCCATCAGCGCGACCAGGCCATGCACCTCCGGTTCGGCCGGCATCAGCTCGGCCAGCACGCGGCCCAGCCGAAGTGCCTCGGCGCACAGCGACGGCCTCATCCAGTCGTCGCCGGCCATCGCCGCATACCCCTCGTTGAACACCAGATAGAGGACCTCGAGCACGGAGGCCAGCCGAGCGGGCCGGTCGGCCGGCGGCGGCAGCTCGAAGGCCACCTGCCGGACGGCCAGTGTCTGCTTGGCCCGGACGATCCGCTTGGCGATCGTCGGCTCGGCGGCTAGGAACGCGCGGGCGATCTCCTCGGTGGTCAGCCCGCCGAGCAGGCGCAGCGTGAGCGCGATCCGGGCCTCCGCGGACAGCACCGGATGGCAGGCGATGAACATCAGCCGCAGCACGTCGTCGTCGATCCTGGCGTCATCGAGCACCGCGTCGAGCTCGCCCGCGGAGTCCTCCTGCGCGGTCTGCAGCTCCCGGGCGAGCAGGCCGAGCTTGCCGGCGAGTCGTTCGTTGCGGCGGATCCGGTCAATCGCCCGGTGCCGGGCGGTGAGCATCAGCCAGGCGCCCGGATTGGCGGGGATGCCCCCGGCCGGCCACTGCTCCAGCGCGGCCACCAGGGCGTCCTGGGCCACCTCCTCGGCGAGCCCGACATCGCGGACGAGCCCGGTCAGGCCGGCGATGATCCGGGCCGATTCCAGCCGCCACACCGCATCGATCGCCCGATGTGCAGCCGACGTCTCGGCGCTCATCAGCCCTCGGGGCCGAACACCTGCCGGATGTCCCCCTCGCCATCGCCGACCATCGTCCAGAACCGGCGGGCCAGCTCCAGCGCCTCCTCGGGCGACCGCACCTCGATCAGCGCGAAGCTGACGATCTGCTCCTTGGACTCGGCGAACGGCCCGTCGGTCAGCGTGATCTCCCCGCCGGAGGCGACGACGTGCGTGCCGGTGTCCAGGCCGCCGGTCGCCAGCAGCACCCCGGCCCGGGTCAACTCCTCCACGAAGCGCCCCATCTCCGCGTACAGCTCCGCATCCGGCGGCCGGCCGCCGCCGTTGATCGTCAGCAAGAAGCGCATGACCGGACCCCCGAAGAAGTTTCGACCAGCGTGTCCATCCGGGCCCTCCCCGTTCGAAGCATCAGCGCAAGGCCGGACACCGGAGCCGGCCACCGCAGTCGCTTCTACAGGAGGAACTCACCATGCGAAAGATCGTCTCGGGCCTGTTCATCTCCCTCGACGGCGTCATCCAGGACGCCGACGAGTGGATCGGCCCCTGGTTCACCCCTCAGATGGGCCAGTCCGTCGGCTCGATGATCGCCGCACAGGACACCATGCTGCTCGGCCGGGTCACCTACCAGGACTTTGCCGCTTTCTGGCCGCAGCAGACCGGCGACATGGCCGAGACCATGAACGGCACTCTCAAGTACGTCGTCTCCGGCACCCTCGACTCCGCGGACTGGAGGAACACCACTCTCGTTCACGCCGCCGACGCGTACCGGCAGATCGCCGAGCTCAAGCAGCGCCCCGGCAAGAACATCGGCATGACCGGCAGCGCCACCCTCGTCGCCTCGCTGCTGCGCGAAGGCCTGCTCGACGAGTTGCATCTGTTCGTCTTCCCGGTGGTGCTGGGGTCCGGCAAGCGCCTGTTCGCCACCCCCGGCGAGAAGCTCCCGCTGACGCTCGTCGCCTCCGAGACCTACGACACCGGCGTCGTCGAACTCACCTACGCCAGGGCCTGATCCCCGGCATCATCCGTCCGGCGGGGGCTGGACAGCACCCCGCCGGACGGAAGATGCCACAGAACGTCCACACCGACCACGACGGCCGCCCACGCCAGTACATAGTCCCGGCCATCTCGCCCACGAGGTGCGTGCCGTCCGGCGTGAGGAGACGCCGAAGGCGATGCTCCTGTCTGCCCTGGCAGTCGACCGGTCTCGGCACCGAGCGCAACGTCCTCGTCGAGGTATTGATCGGCCTGAATGGTTTGGCCGTACTAGGAACGGGAAGCGACGACCGAGCGGGGCGCGCTGCGTAGTTGCCGAGGGCTGAGCCCGTACCTCGCCTTGAAGGCGCGGTTGAATTCGCTCAGATCGCCGAAGCCGGCCTCGAACGCCAGCGTCGAGACCGTCTGGTTGGCGAGCCGTGGGTCCAAACCGACAACGCCCCTGGGTGGTCGAGCCAGCCAGCGGTGCCCGCACTGGAGGCACATACCTGCGGGGCTCCATGGAAGGCGTTGTCGACGTGCGCGCCCTAGCCCCCGACGGAGGTGAATCCGCAGGTCAAACGAGTGGAGACGAGGGGAATCGAACCCCTAACCCCCGCCTTGCAAAGGCGGTGCTCTGCCAATTGAGCTACGTCCCCTGAGCCGCGGCCCAGCGCGGCACGGCGTCAGCGAGTGGTGGGCGTGCTGACCC
>JAOPYH010000143.1 GCA_025964715.1 Streptosporangiaceae bacterium
CGCGCTCACCGCTGGGTCGACCCTCACCCCCGAGTCGGCCCTGACGCTGCCGGTGCAGGAACTCATCACCGCCGCGCACGTCGAGTCCATCGAGACCGTCGGCGCCATCGAGACTCCGGCGCTTGCCACCATCGAGGTGGGCCCGCACTTCTATGGCGCAGCCGAGGAGCACCGGGACGGACGCCGCTGGATCCTCCTGCCGGACGGCCTGGACGACACCGAGCGGGAGACTCACCTCCGCTGGATCATCCGCCTGATCGCCCGCGCCCAGGGACAGCCGTGGTTCCAGCCCACTTTCGGAGACGCGCAGGTCGCCCAGTGACCGAGCCCATCAACCCGTCGGCGGCCGGGGACGACACCCCCGGCCGCCCGGCCCCGAAGATCTTCCAGCGGTTCGCGGCCGAGGTCGTCCGGAAGCACGACGAGCACCTCCTCGACTACGACGCCGACGAGCAGACGGACCGGGCCGCCAAGCGGCTGACGCACTTCCACAAGACCACGCCCCTGATTCCGGTCGTCAACACCGTCATCGGGCTGGCCGGTTTCGGGGAAGTCGACTCCCGCCTCACAAGCGCCTGGGACCAGTACGTACTGCTCTCCGACACGGCCGAAGCCCTCGGCATGCCGTTGCACAAGGCCTGCGACTGGGCCGAGTTGCAGCACGGCTACGCCCTACGTGACCAGCGCGACGCCGACGAGGAACGCGGCGACGGGCGTCTCGGGTACGAATGCCTCCGCGGCTACGTCGACCTCGGGCTGAGCCTGGTTCTCGACGACCCGGAGGCCAAGCCCGACGCGAGCGGCCGCAGGTGGTCCTTCGCCGGGGACTGGTTGATCTCGCACGACCGTCTGCCCGCGCTGCTGTCGGTCAGCCCCTGGGGCAAAGAGTTCATGGACAACTCCATGGATGCCTGGTCCCACGCCGCCCGCCGGCTCTTCGGAGACAAACTCCGGGACGCACCCACCTACGGCCCCGACGGCACTCCGACTGGCGGCGATGCCTACACCGACCTCTTCCGCACGGAGCTGTCGGAGGAAGAGGCGCTCCGCAAGGCCCGCCGCGGTCCGGCGTTCGACGCCGAAGACCAGGGCCAGCTGTGATCACGCGCCGCCCCGCCACGGGCCTCCGCTCCGGCGGGGCGGTGCGCCCCGATCTTTCCGGCACGACAGAACTGACCAGTCCGCGAGGGACGGCCGCTGGCCGTTACGCCCTCCCCTCGCCCTCGCGGCTAGGAACCACGTTGATCACGAGCGACATTCACGAGTCGACGGTGACGCGCAGCGATCGCAAACTCGGCGAACTGTGCGACGCCGACCACCGTCGCACACACCCCACCGTCGAGGCGCTTGCCGCGGCCGTCGCCGCAGGCAACCCCATGCCCGACCCGAACGGCCACCGCGCCAACTTCCGGGCTGTCCTCGACGCCGCCCGCACCTACCTGCACGGCCAGCCTTCCGGCCGCAGCGTCAAGGCCGCAGCGCAGCGCCTCAACGCCGCCATCGCAGCACTCGCAGGCGACATGGCCAAGGAGGACAGCTGATGTACCCCGTCGACCAAGACCCCGTTGCCCTGTGGGCCGAGGCGCAGGTGACCGCACTCAAGGTAAAGAAGTGGCCCGCCTACGGCAGTCCCGGATGGCGCGAGCTGAAAGCGGAGGACCCCCGTCGGGCCACCGCCATCCTCGAGGCCGCCGAGCTGTGGCGCCGGTACGTAGCCGAGGAGGACCCGCTCACGTGGATCGCCGAAGCCACCCGCGAGCGGCCACCGCTGTACACGCTGCCCGACCGGCGCACCCTCGCCGAGGCCCGCAAGCCCAAGCCTCCCCGCCGGGTGGCCGCTACCGACGGGTGGCCGCCCATCGCCGTCCCCGGGCAGCCAGGCCGGCGCCGCCACCTCGTCAACGGCCAGCAGACCGACCTGAACGACACAGCACAGGAGAACGCCGCGTGAGTGAGCCGCAGATCGATCCGGTGCTTCACATGCTCGGCGCAGTACCCGGTGCCGAAGAGCCCCCGGACGGTGGCATGTGGCTGGATGACTGGAGCAGGCGTGAGGCGCTCCAGTCATCCGAGCGGAAACTTGCGCCGCCGGACAACCCGATGGCCGTCGCCCGTCAGCTTCTGCCGGCCTGGCGGCACGGGGGCGTGTCGACGCTGCTGCACTGGCGCGGCCAGTGGATGCGCTGGACCGGAGCTCACTGGGTGGACGTCGATGACGCTGCCATGCGCGCCGAGCTGTACCCACTGGTCGAGTACGCGACGTTCAGCGTCATGACGGCGAAGGAAGACATCAAGGTCGTGCCGTGGGCGCCGACGCGGGTAAAGATCGCCAACCTGATGGAGGCCGCAGCTGCGATCACGCACCTCTCTTCGATCATCGACGCGCCTACGTGGGTCAGGGGTGGTCAGGGTTCCGGTCAGGGTTTGGGTCAGGGTCCGGAAGACGTAAATCCGCAGGTGGTCAGGGGTGGTCAGGGTGGTCAGGGTTCTTCTGACACTTCGCACTATGAAGACACGTTCGTTGCATGTCGCAACGGTCTGCTGAATCTCACCACCCGACGACTCCACCCTCCGTCTCCGGAGTTCTTCAACCTCGTGTCGACGCCCTGTTGCTACGAGGCGGACGCCCCCGAGCCCAAGGAATGGCTGGCGTTTCTCGAAACGGTGCTCCCCGGCGATACGCAAGGAGTGGCCCTGCTGCAGGAATGGTTCGGCTACGTCCTGTCGGGTCGGACCGACCTGCACAAGTTGCTGCTGATGGTCGGTGCGCGCAGATCCGGCAAGGGCACCATCGGCCGAGTGCTCACGGCCCTCGTGGGCAAAGCGCACGTTGCCAGTCCGACCTTGTCGAGCATGGCCACGAACTTCGGGATGTCCACGCTCATCGGCAAGTCGCTGGCCATCATCGGTGACGCCCGTGTGCCACGCGGCGGATCGGACACCGTAGTCGAGCGACTGCTGTCTATCACCGGCGAGGACAGCATCGACGTCGACCGGAAGAACAGGGACCTGTGGACCGGGCGCCTTCCCGCCCGGATCATGATCCTCAGCAACGACCTTCCTGGATTCGCCGACGCGTCTGGCGCCATCACCTCGCGCATGGTCATCCTGACCTTCACTCAGTCGTTCCTCGGCAAGGAGGACACCGGGCTTGAAGGCCGGCTGATAGCTGAGCTGCCCGGCATCCTGAACTGGTCCCTCGCGGGCCTTGATCGGCTCGCCA
>JAOPYH010000163.1 GCA_025964715.1 Streptosporangiaceae bacterium
ACCGGACGCAGGGGCACCGGACGCCGGCGACGCGGCCGCGGCCGGCTCCGCGGAGGCGGTGGGCGCGCTGCGGGGGCGGGTCACGGAACTGGAGGACCTGCGACGCCGTGCCCTGGCCGACGTCGACAACCTGCGTAAGCGCTTCGACCGTGAGCTCGACCGGGCACGGACGCACGAGCGCGAGAGGGTTGCCACGGCCTGGCTCCCCGTGGTGGACCATCTGGATCTCGCGCTGTCCCACGCCGGCTCGGATCCGGGCGCGCTCACCGAAGGAGTCCGCGCCGTGCGCGACCAGGCGGTGGACGTGCTGGCCCGGCTCGGCTTCACGCGGCACGCCGACGAGGGAGTTCCCTTCGATCCGGGCCTGCACGAGGCGGTGAGCGTCTCCCCCGGCGCCGAGGCGCCCGACGGGACGGTCCTGCACGTGGTCCGGCCGGGCTACGGGGAGGGCGAGCAGCAGTTACGGCCAGCTTCCGTCGTTGTGGCGAAGAAGGCGGATTAATGGCCTCTAACGATGATTTCTACGGAACTCTAGGTGTCTCCAGGAACGCGAGCCAGGAGGAGATCCAGCAGGCCTACCGCAAGCTGGCGCGCCAGTACCACCCGGACGTCAACAAGGACCCGTCCGCCGAGGACCGGTTCAAAGACGTCTCCGAGGCCTACTCGGTCCTGTCCGATCCGGAGACGCGTCGGCGCTATGACGCGTTCGGGCCCGAATTTCGGCAGGTGCCCGAGGACGTGGACCCCGAGACTTGGGCGCGGGCCAGGGCGGGTGCCGGACGCGGTGGAGGCCGAACCCGGGCCGGCGCGGGAGCGGGCTTCGGCGGCTGGGGAGGGCCCGAAGGCTCCAGGTTCAGCACCGGCTTCGGAGACGAGATCGACCTCGAGGACCTGTTGGGCGGCCTCTTCGGCGGCCGGGGCGGACGCGCGGGGCGGGGCTGGGGACCGGTGCCCGGCGCGGATCAGGAGCTGGAGTTAGAGCTGTCGGTCGAGGAGGCCTACCGCGGCGGGAAGCGAACGATCGCCTTTGAGGGCCGGGGCGGACCGCGGACCATCGAGGTCACGATCCCGCCCGGCGTCACCGACGGGCAGCGGATCCGGGTTGCGGGGCAGGGCGGTGAGGGAAGTGAAGGCGCCTCTCCCGGCGACCTTTACCTGATCGTCCGCATCGCGCCCCATCCGCGATACCGGGTCGAAGGGCGCGACGTCTACGTCGACCTGCCGCTCGCACCATGGGAGGCGGCCTTGGGGGCGACGGTCCCGCTGGACACTCCGGGGGGCGAGACGAAGGTCAAGGTTCCCCCGGGCACGTCGAGCGGGCGGCGCCTGCGGCTGCGCGGCCGCGGCCTGCCCAATCCCCGGGGCCAACCCGGTGATCTCTTCGCGGAGGTCAAGATCATGGTGCCTCCGCGGCTGAGCCCCGAGGAGCGGCGCCTGTTCGAGGAGCTCGCCGCCACGTCGGACTTCGACCCGAGGAAGCCGTCATGAGAGCACTGACAAAACCGCCACGGAGATACGCGCTGGTCCGGCCCGAACGGCTCGATCTGGACACGTTCGCCCGTAGCACACAGCTCCACCCCGACCTGGTGCGCCGGTTCGTCGCGCTCGGCCTGCTGGAGGCCGAACGCGACTCCGCGGGGCGCCTGTGGCTCGCCCCGGAGGAACTCTCCGCGGTGGCCCGGATCCAGCGGCTGCGGGCCGGGTTCTCCCTTAACTACGCCGCTCTTGGGCTCGTCTGTGACCTGCTCGACCGCATCGCCGGGCTCGAGGGGGCCCTGCGGCGGCGTCCTCGACGCACTGGAGGCTGATCGTGGACCTGAACCGCTTGACCGAGAAATCACAGGAGGCCCTGCACGACGCCCAGACCAAGGCCATCCGCTTCGGTCACACCGAGGTCGACGGCGAGCACCTCCTCCTGGCGCTGCTGGACCAGCAGGAGGGTCTGGTCGCCAGACTCCTGGCTTCGGCGGACGTCGAGGTCGACCGGCTGAAGTCCGAGCTGGAAGCGGAGCTCTCCAGGCGGCCGCGCGTATCCGGGCCCGGTGCCGAGCCGGGACAGGTCAGGATCACCCAGCGGCTCGCGCGAGTGCTGGAGGCCGCCGAGCGGGAGGCCAAACGGCTCAAGGACGACTACGTCTCCGTCGAACACCTCCTCATCGCCCTGCTCGAGGAGGGGTCGCAGACGCCGGCCGGTCGGCTCCTGCACCAGCACGGACTGACCCGGGACAAGTTCCTCCAGGTGCTCACCCAGGTCCGGGGCAGCCAGCGGGTGACCTCGTCGATGCCCGAGGCGACCTATGAGGCGCTGGAGAAGTACGGGCGGGACCTCGTCGCGGACGCGACGGCGGGCAAACTCGACCCCGTGATCGGGCGCGATGCCGAGATCCGGCGGGTGGTGCAGATCCTGTCCCGCAAGACCAAGAACAACCCGGTGCTGACCGGTGATCCTGGAGTCGGTAAGACGGCCATCGTCGAGGGGCTGGCCCAGCGCATCACCCGCGGCGACGTACCCGAGGGGCTGAAGGACAAGATCGTTTTTAGTCTCGACATCGGGTCGCTGATCGCCGGAGCGAAATACCGCGGCGAGTTCGAGGAACGGCTCAAGGCCGTGCTCACCGAGGTGCTCGCCTCGGAAGGCCGGATCCTGCTGTTCGTGGACGAAGTGCACACAGTGGTGGGCGCGGGTGCGACCGAGGGGGCCATGGACGCCTCGAACATGCTCAAGCCGATGCTGGCCCGCGGTGAACTCCACATGATCGGCGCGACGACCATGCAGGAATACCGCAAGCACATCGAGAAGGACGCCGCGCTGGAGCGGCGGTTCCAGCCCGTGCTGGTCGACGAGCCGTCCGTCGAGGACGCGATCTCCATCCTGCGCGGTCTGCGCGAGCGGCTGGAGATCTTCCACGGCGTCAAGATCCAGGACAGCGCCATCGTGGCCGCGGTGGTGCTCAGCCACCGCTACATCTCCGACCGGTTCCTGCCCGACAAGGCCATCGACCTGGTCGACGAGGCCTGTGCGATGCTCCGTACCGAGATCGACTCGATGCCGGCCGAACTGGACGAGCTCACCCGCCGGGTGCGGCGGCTCGAGATCGAGGAGGCCGCCCTGGCCAAGGAGAAGGACCCAGCGAGCCAGCGGCGGCTCGGGGAGCTGCGGGCCGAGCTCGCCGATCTGCGGGCCGAGGCGGACGCCATGCGCGCCCAGTGGGAGGCCGAGCGCCACGCGCTCCGGGCGGTGCAGGGGCTGCGCGAGGAGATCGAGTGGGTACGGCAGGAGGCCGAGCGGGCCGAGCGCGAGTACGACCTCAACCGGGCCGCCGAACTGCGGCATGGGAAGCTCCCCGAACTCGAGCGCCGGCTCAAGGCCGAGGAGGAGCGGCTCGCGGCCAAGCAGGGCGGTCACCGGCTGCTGCGGGAGGTCGTGACCGAGGACGAGATCTCGACCATCGTGTCGCGCTGGACCGGCATCCCGGTCAACAGGCTCAAGGAGGGCGAACGGGAGAAGCTCCTGCGCCTCGACGAAGTGCTCCACGAGCGGGTGATCGGCCAGAACGAGGCCGTGCAGGCGGTGACCGACGCCATCATCCGCGCCCGGGCCGGGGTCAAGGACCCCCGCCGTCCGATCGGTTCGTTCATCTTCCTCGGGCCCACCGGGGTCGGCAAGACCGAGCTGGCCAAGTCGCTGGCCGAGTCCCTGTTCGACACCGAGGACAACATGATCCGGATCGACATGAGCGAGTACCAGGAGCGGCACACCGTCGCCCGTCTCGTCGGGGCTCCGCCCGGTTACGTCGGCTATGAGCAAGGCGGCCAGCTCACCGAGGCGGTACGCCGGAAGCCGTACTCCGTCGTGCTCTTCGACGAGATCGAGAAGGCGCACAGCGACGTCTTCAACATCCTGCTCCAGGTGCTGGACGACGGCCGGCTCACCGACGCCCAGGGCCGCACGGTGGACTTCCGCAACACCGTGATCATCATGACCTCGAACATAGGTTCGGAGTTCCTGCTCGAGGGCGTGACCGCGGACGGTGAGATCACTCCGGACGCGCGCAACCGCGTGATGGCGGACCTGCGCTCGCGCTTCCGTCCCGAGTTCCTGAACCGCGTGGACGAGACGGTCATGTTCCGCCCGCTCACCCAGGCAGAGATCGAGCAGGTCGTGGACCTGATGTTCACGGAGCTGCGGGGCCGGCTCGCCGATCGCCGCATCGCCTTGGAGGTATCGCACGAGGCGCGGCAGTTCATCGCCCGTGCGGGCTTCGACCCGGTCTACGGCGCACGGCCACTGCGCCGGTTCATCTCCCGGGAGGTGGAGACGCGGGTCGCCCGCGCCCTGCTGTCCGGAGAGATCCAGGACGGCGCCGTGATCCACATCGAGGTGCGCGGCGGCGAGCTTCATGTCAGCTTCGAGAACCCGATCCACGCCGCCGAGGCGCCACGGGCTGCCTGACCGCCGCGCGTACGGCCGTGCGGGTCCGTGCCGGCGCGGACCCGCACGGCCGTGACCGTGCCCGCTCGGCCACGCAGGCGCGGTCGCTACCATCTCAGGCATCGCCAAGATCCGCGTTGGCGTGACCAGTACCGGAGCGACCGAGATGGACCTTCACGAGCGGGGGGAGCGTCTTCCCTCGGCCCTGCGCCAGCTGTTCTTCGACGGCGGCGCCAGGCGGAGGCTGTCGGTCGCGCTGCCGCCCGGAGACGTGGTCTGGCCCGACCCCGACTACGTCCAGCACCAGACGCCCGTACGCCCCGCCTACTGGCTCAGCGACGAGCCGGCGAGCGGGGGGCTGTGGGGGAGGCTGCGGGCCGAGCACCCGCGGTCGGGGCTTTGGCCGGTCCTCCTCGACGACACCACCCAGCCGTGGTCGGCGGGACAGGTGGCTCCCGAACAGGTCGCGGACATCGGCACGTACCTCCCGGCCGCGTTCATGAGGGAGGTCTGGGCCGACTGGGTGGAGCCGCAGGACGACGGGGACGACGGGGACGACGACTTCGAGGATCTCGCCCCGTTCGGCCGGGACTGCCCGGGCCTGGCGCCGGCCGGCGAGCGCATGGAGGATCCCGACGTCGTGGCCGATTGGTGCGCCCGGGTCCTGGACAACGGCTCCACACCGCTCGGCCTGGCGGCGGTCGGACGCAGCGCCGACACACTTGCCGTGATGGGCTGGCAGGGCGCGCTGAACCACAACAAGTGGACGGCGCCGCTGGCCGCGGTGGTGCGCAGCTGGGAGGACCGGTTCGGGGTACGCGTCGTCCGCCTCGGGTTCGACACCCTGGACATGAGCGTCGCCGCACCTCCCATGAGCCATGACCACGCCCTCCGGGTGGCCGCCGAGCACTGGGCGTTCTGCCCGGACAACATCGTCCAGGGCGCCGGGACCCTCGCCGGCTACGCCGAGGAGATCCGGGGCAAGAACGCGTGGTCGTTCTGGTGGGACTAGCCGTCCGGGAGGCACACGTCAAAGGACCGGCCATGGTCCCCTGTCCACCGCCGACGGTGGGCCTCGGCAACGAGTGGCACCCGGCCCCGGTGAGGTCCATGATGAGTCCGTGGCCATGACCGACCCGAGTTACCGGCGTTGCTACCACGTCAGCATCGAACCGCGGTGCGGGGTCCTGGGTGCCCGGACCGAGGTCCTCGCGGGCAGTGAGGCCGAAGCCGACCACGAGGTCACCCACATGATCAGCTCCTGGCTCCGGCAGTGGGCCTCGCTCGACGGGACTCACTACACCTGGAGCATCAGCAATGGCTCCCGCACGGTGGCCTCCGGAATCACGGCGCCGTCCGAGGAGTCATCGCCGCCATGATCTCGCAAGGGTTCAGGCGGGCGAGACCCGCGATCCAGGCCGATGCAAGGTCGGCATACGGTGGGAGACATGTCGGCGCTCATCCCCCGTCCTCGCGCTGAGGTGGCACCCGGCGCGGTGCACGTGCCGGGCTGGCTGGACGTGGACGAGCAGCGGAGGCTGGTCGAGGCCTGCCGGGAGTGGGCCCGTCCGCCTGCCGGCCTGCAGATCAACCGGCTGCCGCGGGGCAGAGTCATGTCCGTCCGCACGGTATGCCTGGGCTGGCACTGGTCCTCGTACCGGTATTCGCGCACGGCCGGTGACGGCACCCCGGTGAAGCCGTTCCCCGACTGGCTCGCCGACCTGGGCAGGCGGGCGGTGTGTGCGGCCTACGGTGACGACGCCCCGGACTACCGTCCGGACATCGCCGTGGTGAACTATTACGACCACGCGGCCAAGCTCGGGCAGCACCAGGACCGCGACGAGCAAAGCCGGGCGCCGGTGGTGTCACTGAGCCTCGGCGACACCTGTGTCTTCCGGTTCGGCAACACCGAGACCCGCACCCGGCCGTGGACGGACGTCCAGCTGGAGTCTGGGGATCTGTTCGTCTTCGGGGGCTCCTCGCGACTGGCCTTCCACGGCGTCCCGAAGACCCTGCCCGGCACCGGCCCCGCCGAGATCGGGTTGGACAGCGGCCGGCTGAACATCACCCTGCGCGAGTCCGGCCTGGCCGCGGCGGGCACCCCGCGGCCGTGACCGGGTTTCAGGCCGCTCCGCCGTCCCCCGGGAGGCCGCCCGTAGGGGCGCCTGTCTCTGTCGTCCTCGGTGACGGCGTCGGCGGGGCCGGGGTCGGGGTCGGCAGCGGGGGGAAGCGGTCGTAGGGCTGCGAGGGAAGGTCCGTCGGAACCGGCTGCGGGATGTCCACGGGACGACAGGCGTACAGCACCGACATCAGCAGCAGGAGCAGGGCCAGCAGGGCGACCAGCGTGATCATCGTGGCGACCACGCCGCGCCGCCCCCGGTCGCCCGTCTCCGTCTCCGGACCCCCCGGGGGGCCGTGCGCGCCGGGATCCCCCAGCGCCGGCTCCCGGGACCCGATCCAGTACGGCTGGAACTGCGGTCCTCCTCGCCGGCTCACCTCGCCATCGCCGAAGGAGCCCTCCAGCAGCACCGCGTCCAGGAACCGTTCGGCACCCGGGGCATCCGGCTGGAACGTGGTGGCGACCCACGGGGCGGGTCCGTGCGGCTCGGCCGCGACCACCGGTGCCGGATCGCTTTGATCCGCAGCGAGGATGGCGGCGCGGAAGCGGTCCCGGGCCGCGGCGTCGCCCGCCGCACCTCGCGTCATGACGGCGACACTGACCTGGCGTCCCGCCGGATCCGTGCCGAGGTAGGTGATCCCGGCAGGGGTCTGGCTCAGCCGTGCCGTGAGCTGGAAAGGCCCGAGGCTGGTGGGATCCCCGTACGGCAACGGCCTCGACATGGCGGCCACAATAACAACCGGGACGACAGCCCGGAGCCGGGGACCCGGCCCCCGCCGGAGGCCGAGCAAGCGAAGTGAATCGGGGCCGGCGAACTGTGGAGATCGGATCACATAGGGTCGGGGAGCGCACACATACGCCTATGGCGGGTCTTCGGAGGACGGGTGGAGCCTGGATGACTGTTGTCGCCCATGACGTCGACGAGGCCGCCGCGCTGCTGCAGCGCACGGCGGCCGAGGTGAAAAAGGTCATCGTCGGCCAGGAGCACATGGTCGAACGCATGGTCATCGCGCTGCTCGCGAAGGGTCACTGCCTCCTCGAGGGCGTACCCGGCGTGGCCAAGACCCTCGCGGTGGGCACGCTGGCGCGTGTGGTCGGCGGCTCGTTCGCCCGCCTTCAGTTCACTCCCGACCTGGTGCCCTCCGACATCGTGGGGACCCGGATCTACCACCCCTCGACCGAGCAGTTCGATGTCGAGCTCGGCCCGGTGTTCGTGAACTACGTGCTCGTCGACGAGATCAACCGGGCCCCGGCGAAAGTGCAGTCCGCACTGCTCGAGGTCATGGCCGAGCGGCAGGTCTCGCTCGGCGGCAAGACCTTCCCGCTGCCGAAGCCGTTCGTCGTCATCGCGACGCAGAACCCCATCGAGTCCGAGGGCGTTTATCCGCTGCCGGAGGCGCAGCGGGACCGCTTCCTCATGAAGGTCAACGTGACCTACCCGGGCGCCCACGACGAGCTGCAGATCCTGCAGCGGATGAGCGTGGACCCGCCTGAGGTCACCCAGATCCTCGATCCCGGCCAGCTCACCGCTCTGCAGCGCGCGGCCGAGGAGGTGTCGGTCCACGAGCTCGTCGCCGACTACATCGTGCGGCTGGTCATGGCGACGCGCGAACCCGAGCAGTACCGTCTGCCGGACCTGGGCGAGGTCATCGAAATCGGCGCGAGCCCGCGCGCGACGCTAGGCCTGGTCGCGTCCGCCCGTGCGCTGGCGCTCATGCACGGCCGCGACTATGTCCTCCCCGAGGACGTCCGACGGGTCGCCCGCGAGGTGATGTCGCACCGCATCGTGCTGACCTTCGACGCGCTGGCCGACGGCGTCGACACCGGGGACATAGTCGACCGGCTGCTGGCCACGGTTCCGCCGCCGCGGGTGGTGTGGAACCACGGAGTCCCGGTCACCCGTTAGGGGGGCCGATGAAGACGAGGGGGCCTATGGAGACCGAGCGGAGTCGGCCGACACTGGCGCGGCTGGCCCCGGAGCGCTCGCTGCGGCGGCTGGAGCTGAAGGTCACCCGCCGGCTTGACGGCCTGTTGCACGGCGAGCACATGGGGCTGTTGCCCGGCCCGGGCACAGAACTCGCCGAGGCCAGGGTCTACCAGCCCGGAGATGACGTGCGCCACATGGACTGGGCGGTGACCGCCCGTACCACCACACCCCACGTACGGGACCCCATCGCCGACCACGAGCTGGAGGCGTGGGCCCTCGTGGACCTGTCGGCGAGCATGGACTTCGGCACCGCCGAGCTGGAGAAACGTGATCTCGCGGTGGCCGCGCTGGCCGCGGTCGGCTTCCTGACCATACGACTCGGCGACCGCGTCGGCGCCTACGTCCTCAATCAGGGAACGGTGTCGCGAAGGCCCGCCCGGCCGGGAAAGGCACCGATGTACGCCATGCTCCAGTCCATCATGGACGCGGAGCGCACCCCGGCACAGCCGACCGGGCCAGACCTGGCCGGTGCGATCACGATGCTGGCCCGCGGGCAGACCCGCCGCGGGTTGCGTGTCGTCATCTCTGACTTCCTGGACACGAACCCCCGCACCGGCACGGCGCCCGAAGGGCTGCCGGCCTGGGAGCGGCCACTGCGCCGGCTCGCCACCCGGCACCAGGTCCTCGCCGTGGAGGTCATCGACCCCCGGGAGCTGGATCTGCCGGACGTGGGCCTGGTGCAGATGGCCGACCCGGAAACCGGTGCGGTGCGGGAGATCATGCTGTCCCCGCGCGTGCGGACGGCCTACGCGCGGGCGGCCGCGGCGCAGCGCACCCGTACGCGGGACGCGCTGCGCCGCTGTGGCGCGCAGCACCTCGTGCTCCGCACGGACCGAGACTGGATCCTCGACGTCGCCCGCTTCGCCCTGCGGCAGCGGCGCGTCACCGGACGAGCGGCGGGAGCCCGCGCATGACCTTCCTGTCCCCGGGCCGGCTGTGGCTGCTGACGCTCGTGCCCGTGCTCATCGCGGCCTACGTCCTCCTGCAGTTGCGCCGCAGGCAGTACACCGTGCGGTTCACCAACCTCGCCCTGCTGTCCGAGGTCGCGCCACGGCGTCCGGGCTGGCGCCGCCACGTGGCGGCGTTCCTCTTCCTTGCCACGATCTTCACGATGGTGATCGGCTTCGCCCGGCCCGCCACGACCATCAAGATCCCGCGCGACCGAGCCACGATCATGGTCACGGTGGACGTGTCCCTGTCGATGAAGGCCACGGACGTGGCACCGGACCGGTTCGAGGCGGCGAAGACGGCGGCCAAGAAGTTCATCCGCGAGCTCCCCGGGCGGTTCAACGTCGGCGTGGTGAGCTTCGCCGGCAGCGCGAACGTCATTTCCGCCCCCTCCGCGGACCGCGCGGCGACGATCGCGTCCATCGACCAGATGGTGCTCGACCGGCGGACGGCCATCGGGGAGGCGGTCTTCACCTCCCTGCAGGCGATCCGGTCGTTCGACGCCGCCGCATCGCAGGATCCGCCGCCCGCCCACATCGTCCTGCTGTCCGACGGAGAGAACACCTCCGGCCGTTCGGTTCCCGAGGCCGTCCAAGCGGCCCGCGCATCGGGTGTCCCGGTGTCGACCATCGCCTTCGGCACGCCCTACGGCACCGTGGACCTCGACGGTGAGACCACGGCGGTGCAGGTCAACAAGCAGGCGCTGCGCGACCTCGCCACCCAGACGAAGGGCAAGGCCTACGAGGCCGCCGACGGCGACCAGCTTTCCGAGGTCTACCGCCACATCGGCAGCTCCCTCGGCTGGCGGCTGGAGAGCCACGACGTGGCCGCCAGGTTCACCGGCATCGCGCTGCTCTTCGCCCTCGCGGCGGGTGGCGCCTCCCTGCTCTGGTTCGCCCGGCTCCCCTGAGCGGGCACATCCGCCCGGCCGCCGCTCGGCCGCTCCGTGCCTACTGGTACGGTCTGCCGACGTGGGGGAGCACTATTTCGCGGAACGTCCTGAGACGGCGAGCCGGCCGGGGACGGTCGACTTGGTGCTGCCCGACCTGCATTTGCGCCTGGAGACCGACCGGGGCATGTTCTCGCCGGACCGGGTCGACCTCGGCACCCGCATTCTGCTCGAGACGGCGCCCCTTCCCCC
>JAOPYH010000169.1 GCA_025964715.1 Streptosporangiaceae bacterium
CGGTCGGCGTAGCAGCCGCGCATTTCGAGACCGAGCACGACACCACCGACGTGAAGTTCGAGCTGGTGGTGCTGAGCCGCGACGACACGGTGATGGTCCTCGAGCGCCGCGACGGCAACAAGCTGCACTACGCCTGCCCGACGTGCCACCGCAGTCGCGTTGTCAGCCAGTTGGAGCGGTCATGAATCGCTCACCTATGGGTCGACCGACCCGGCCGATGCCGAAGATGTCGGCGAAGAAGCTGGCCGCCTTGGGTGGCTTCGCATCGTCGACGTTCGACAGGCCGGCACCCCAGACCCCCGCGGGTGGGGGTAATGGTCCCACCCCCGCCCGCGGGCTCAAAGCCTCGAGGTCGCGGTTCCTGCGTGATCCGGCGGCGGTGATTGAGGAGCGCTCGGGTCGGGTCTGCGAGATCCAGCTCGAGGGCTGTTACGGCCGGGCGGCGGAGAAGTCGCACCGGATCACGCAGAAGGCGGGCGGCCGGCACGGCGCGGCGAAGGTCCGCAGCGACCGGCCGAGCAACGCCCTCGATGCCTGCTCTTGGTGCCACCTGGTCATCACCGAGCGGCCCTGGCTGGTCGACGCCAAGGGCAACGGCTGGGTGCTCGAGGAGTGGCAGGAGCCGACCCAGGAGCCGGTGCTGTACCGGGGCGAACCGATGTACCTCGATGACGCGGGCGGCCTGTGGTCGCTCGAGGAAGTAGGCGCGTGATGGAGACGACGACCAAGACCCTGGCCTGGCACGGTGACCCGGCGCTGAAGGCCGAAGTAATGGAGCGGATGCGGGCACACCGCGCCGACGACGCGATCGTGCAGGGCACCTACCAGCGCATCGACCCGGAGGCGGCGTCCGGCTACCGGGGCTGCGCCATCGGGTGCACGTTGCCGCAGCAGCCGGCGGTGCGCGAGGGCAGGTGCGACTGCGGCTGCGAGTCCCGCCCGGAAGTGGGCTGGCACGGCGAGGTCGAGCGGCTATACGGCATCGACATGTGGATCGGCCACGCGATCGACGACGTGTTCGAGGGCCTGGATCCGACCGAGTGTGGCGACTTCGCCGTGAACGTCATCGACGTGATCCCCGTCGGTGCCGACCTCTCGGACCTCAGCGACTGGGCGCACAGCCTGACCCGTCGCGGATTCGGCAAAGAAGAAGCCCCCGACATCGCTGCCGACCTGATCGAGCGCCTGCGTAACGCGCCGGTACCTACCCCGGCCTGATCCCCAGACAGAGCGAGCCCCGGGCGTGGCATCGCCAGGGACTCGCAGAACCGACGACCACACACATCAGAAGGAGATGGTCACGGTGTCAATCAACCTACAGCACAAGTCGGACACGAACGACTGGCGTGAGGGTCTGGTAGTCCTGCCGGCAGATCACGTGTACGGCAAGACGGCACTGACCGCGCAGGAGTGGGCGGCGCTCGAGGCGAAGCGCGCCAAGCAGGCGGAACGCTTCGGGCGGGCGTTGCGGGTCGTGGCCGACGCCGACATCACTGCGAGCGCGCGACGGGTGGCGAGCCTGCGCACGGTGGCCGACCTCGACGAGCCGGCCCTGATCGACCGAGCGGGGATGCTGCGGATCATCGCTGAGGCGGTGGCCGGGGGACTGCCGGCGCCGATGAGCATCAACCTGTACATCCACCCGACGAGCCGCCACCTCGAGCTGCGCATGGACAACGACCGCGCCGAGGACGTGGACGCATGGGTGCGCGCGGTGTCCCCGGACGGCGAAGTGTCGGCCGTACTGGGCAACCAAGTGCACAACACCGGCCGCCACCCCTGGCGCGTCTACGACTACACGCGCAGCACCGATGAGCCGTTGTGGCACGGCTGGCAGTTCGAGGTCTGGGCGTCGATCGACGAGCCTGACGGGACCCAGCCGTGATCGGCCGTATGCGCAACCTCCGTCCGTTCTGGCGCCGAGGAGACAGTGTGGGCGTACGCGGCTGGCAGCCCGGCGACGGCGTCGGCTTTAGCGCCGGTATCGCGCTCGACGTCGACCGGCACGCCATGGAGGACCGGGACAAGGCGCAGCGGCAGTGCGATGCGTTCGCCACCGAGGTGGAGCAACTCAAGGAACTGAGCACCGCTGCATGGTCCGTGGTTGAGGCGGTGCGTCTCGCCCTGGCGGATGAGTCGGGCACGGTGCCGGTCGATGTCGTCTCCGGCGTGGAGAGGTTGGCGAAGGCTGGCCGGGAACGGGCCGCCCGCCTCGCCGAGGTGGAGGCCGAACGGGACGCCATGGCGCGGGACCTGATCGTCCTGGCCCACCGCCGTAACGACCTGAGGCGGATGCTCGCAGCCTCACCGGACCAGGCGTACCGCAACTGTCTCGCCTTGTCCGACCGCAACGAAGAGCTGCGCCAGGACTTGAACGACCTCGAGAAGCGCCACGCCGAGCTACAGAAGGACGTGGGGCTGTCATGACGTTCCTGAGCCTCCTCGAGCAGGTGCCCCTGCAGGTGCTGGTATTCGCCGTCCTCCTGGCGCTGTTGCCCTTCGCCGGGCTGGCGCTGGTGGTTGCCGGACGCAAACGGTCGGACATCCGGGCGGCCGCCGTCACTCAGGCGCAGCGTCCCCGGCGCCTGCCCTCCAATCTCGCTACCCGGATGTGGGACTTCGACGAGAAGGGCCGGACATGGTAAGCGCGCTCGG
>JAOPYH010000195.1 GCA_025964715.1 Streptosporangiaceae bacterium
CCCGGACCGCTCCGCGTTGGGCCGCCCGCCTGGTTGACTCCCTGAGCGAGGACGGCCGTGCCCACCGCGTCGCCGCCCCCGGGCCGGGCCTGCGCCGGCGGGACGGGCTGTCCCAGCAGCCGCATGAGCAACTCCTGCGCCTGCGGCCGGTGGGCCGGCTCCTTGGCCAGGCAGTGCCGTACGAGCTCGCGCAGGTCGCCCGGCATCGCGTCCAGGGCCGGCTCCTGATGGAGGATCCGATTGATCACGGCGGGGATGTTGTCCTGGCCGAACGGCGCGGAGCCGGTGGCCGCGTAGACGATCGTGGAGGCCCAGGAGAAGATGTCCACGGCCGGCGTGAGCCCTTGGCCCATCACCTGCTCAGGCGACATGTAGGACGGAGTGCCTATGGCCGCGGTGGCGACGGACGTGCTGTTGTCGAGCGCGCGCGCGATGCCGAAGTCGATGACGCGCGGGCCGTCGGGGGCCATGAGCACGTTGTGCGGTTTGAAGTCACGGTGCACGATGCCGGCCTGGTGGATCGCGGCCAGCGCGGTCACGGTCCCGATCGCCAGGCGCTCGAGGTCCGCACCCGTGCGTGGGCCCGCCTCGGTGACCTGCCGCTGCAACGAGGGTCCGGGGACGAGCTCGCTGACTATGTACGGGTGGTCGCCGGCGACGTCGGCCTCGATGATCTGTGCCGTGCAGAACCGGGCCACCTGCTTGGCCGCCGACAGCTCGCGTACGAACCTGTTGCGAGCGGCCTCGTCCTCGGCGAGGTCCGCGCGCAGCAGCTTCACCGCGACGTCGGCCCCGTCGGGGCCGCGGCCGTGGTAGACCACGCCCTGACCGCCTTCGCCGAGTCGGCCGATCAGTTCGTAGGAGCCCAGCCATCGGGGGTCACCCGAACGCAGCGGGGGGGTGTCTGGCATATCTCTCCTGTGCGCGGAACCTGCGATGGGGGGTCAAGGAGCGGCATACCGAGGGTATCCCGTGGGCGCGTGGGGACCGGTGGATTGGTGGCAGGATCGAAACATGAGTTATCCCCGGCAGAGTGCTCGCACGCGGCGTTTCACCCTTGGCGTCCCCCGCGGCTTCAAGGTGTCCCCGGACGGGTCCCGCATCGTTTTCCTGCGCACCCAGAGCGGCACCGACCCGGTGACCTGCCTGTGGACCTTCGATCCGGCCACGGGTGAGGAGCGGATGATCGCCGATCCGCGGTCCCTCGAGGCCGACGAGGGGGCCCTGCCGGCCGAGGAACGGGCCCGTCGCGAACGCGCTCGGGAATCGGCCGGCGGCATCGTCGGCTATGCCACCGACCGTGATGTCACGGTGGCCGCCTTCGCGCTGGCCGGCCGGCTGTTCCTCGCCGATCTGAGGGAGGGCACCACTCGTGCGCTGGACGCGGCCACGCCGGTCTTCGACCCGCGGCCCGATCCCAAGGGGCGCCGCATCGCCTACGTGTCGGGACGTACAGTGCGCGTGATCGAGCTCCCGGACCCGAGCCGCGGCGAGGAGCACGGCGACCAGGAGGACCGGGCACTGGTCCAGCCGGAGAGCGACCAGGTGTCCTACGGCCTGGCCGAGTTCATCGCCGCTGAGGAGATGGGCCGCATGCGCGGGCACTGGTGGGCGCCCGACGGCGGCGCGCTGCTGGTCGCGCACGTCGACGAGACACCGGTGAACCGCTGGTACATCGCCAACCCCGCCGAGCCGTCCGCTCCGGCCGCCGAGATCGCCTATCCGGCGGCCGGCACCCCGAACGCCTACGTGGGCCTGGTCGTGCTGACCGTCGACGGCCGGCAGACCGGAGTGGCGTGGGACCGCGGAGAGTTCCCGTACCTGGTCAGCGCCTCCTGGGAAGAGCGCGGCCCGATGATCGTCGTGCAGTCGCGCGACCAGAGGGTGATGCGCGTCCTCGGCGTCGACCCGACCAATGGCGAGACCAGGCTGCTGCACAGCGCCCACGACCCCGACTGGCTGGACATCGTCTCCGGGGTGCCGGCCCGGACCGGCACGGGGCGGCTCGTGTGGACCGTGGAGGACCGCGATGCCGAGACGCGCCGGCTGACCATCGACGGCACGCCGGTGACCCCCGAGGGACTGCAGATCCGCTCGGTGCTGGACGTCGACGGCGAGAGCGTGCTGTTCACCGCCTCGGCCGAGCCGACGGAGATCCATGTCTGGTCGTACGGGCCGGAGGGGCTCGAAAGGCTGACCGAAGACCAGGGGGTGTTCAGCGGTGTCCGGTCCGGGGACGTCACGCTGCTGACCGGCTCCCGGATGGATCGCCCCGGGGTGGCGACCTGGGTGGCCGGCACCGAGGTGGAGATCCCCTCACTCGCGGAGACCCCGATGATCACTCCTTCGGTGGAGCTGGTGAGCGCCGGTGAGCGCGACGTGCGCACGGCGGTGCTGCTCCCCACGGGCTGGGAACCCGGAGCGGGCCGGCTCCCGGTCCTCATGGACCCCTACGGCGGCCCGCACGCGCAGCGGGTCCTGGCAGCGCAGCGGGCCTATCGCGAGGCCCAGTGGCTCGCCGACCAGGGCTTCGCGGTCGTGATCGCCGACGGCCGGGGCACGCCGGGGCGAGGCCCTTCCTGGGACCGCGCCATCCGCGGCGACTTCGTCGGTCCCGTGCTCGACGACCAGATCGCCGCCCTGGACGAGGCGGCCCGGCGGCACCCCGACGCGCTCGACCTCGACCGGGTCGGCATCCGCGGCTGGTCGTTCGGCGGCTGGCTCGCGGCGCTCGCCGTACTGCGGCGGCCGGACGTGTTCCGCGCGGCCGTCGCCGGCGCGCCCGTGACGGACTGGGCGTTGTACGACACCCACTACACCGAGCGCTATCTAGGCCATCCGCAGGAGGAGCCGGAGACCTACGCGCACAACTCGCTGCTGAACGACGCGTCCAAGCTGGACCGGCCGCTGATGATCATCCACGGGTTGGCCGACGACAACGTAGTGGCGGCGCACACTCTGCGGCTGTCCGCGGCGCTATTGGAGGCGGGCCGCCCGCATACGGTGCTGCCGCTGTCGGGCGTCACCCACATGACCCCTCAGGAGGTGGTGGCCGAGAACCTCCTTCACCTCCAGGTCGACTTCCTGCGCAGGTCACTCGCCGGCTGACCTGCCCGCCCCCCTCGGGGGGCACGGCTACCGGGGACGGCCGTGCCAGGAGGACCACAGGGCGGCGTAGGAGCCCCCGGCCTGGACAAGGTGGTCGTGGCGGCCGAGCTCGGTGATCCGGCCGTCCTCGACCACCGCCACCCGGTCGGCATCGTGGGCGGTGTGCAGCCGGTGGGCGATGGCCACGACCGTACGGCCGTCCAGCACCGCGGCCAGCGATCGCTCCAGGGCGCGCGCGGCCCGCGGGTCGAGCAGCGAAGTCGCCTCGTCGAGCACCAGGGTGTGGGGGTCCGCGAGCACCAGCCGGGCGAGGGCGAGCTGCTGTGCCTGCGCCGGGGACAGCGTCAGCCAACCCGCGCCGACCTCGGTGTCGAGCCCGGGGCCGGTCCAGTCGACGGCCGCGAGGGCGGCGAGCACCTGCGCGGCGGAGGCGTCCGGGCGGGACATCACGACGTTGTCGCGGACCGTGCCGCGGAAGACGTGGTGCTCCTGGGTCACCAGGGCCACGTGGCCGCGCAGATCACCGAGGGGCAGGTCGATCAGGGGGACCGAGCCGACCGACACGGACCCGGTCCGCGGCCCGTGGATGCCGGCGAGCAGCCTCCCGAGGGTCGATTTGCCGGCGCCGCTCGGGCCCACGACCGCGAGCCGCTCGCCCGGACGCAGCGCCAGGTCGACTCCGTGGAGCACGTCGTGATCCTGCCGGTAGGCGAAACGCACGTCGCTTACCTCGATGAGCTCGTCCCGGGGGGTCGCCTCGGTGGCTCCCTCGCGGTCTTGCGGCACGTTCGCGACGCCGAGCAGCCGGGCGAGTGAAGCGCCTCCGACCTGGAGCTCGTCCAGCCAGGTCAGCACCATGTCCAGCGGCTCGATGAGCTGCTGCACATAGAGCGTCGCCGCGGTGACCTGGGCCAGCGAGGCCATGTCGTTGATGTAGAACAGGCCGCCGACCAGCAGGGTCGCCGCCACGGGGAGGACATAGCCGATCTCCACCACAGGGAAGTAGATGGTCCGCAGCCACAGGGTGTAGCGCTCGGCCGCCCAGGTCCGGCGGATGTCGGCGTCACAGCGCCGCTGCCGATCCTCGGCCTGGCCGAGCGCGTCGACCGTACGGGCGCCGTTGACGGTTTCGGCCAGCCCGTCGGTCAGCTCGGCCCAAGTGGCGTTCTCCCGCAGATAGCCGTCCCGGGCCCGGGCGAGATACCACCTGGTGGTGGCCCACAGCATCGGCACGACGATCAGGCAGGGCAGCGCGAGCAGCGGCCCCACGAGGACGAGCGCGCCGAGGGTGAAGGCCGCGATCACCGAGGCGATCAGCGTCTCGGGCACGGCCCGGCGGACCGTCCGGGAGAGCGCGTCCACGTCCCGGGATGTGCGGGTCACGAGGTCTCCGGTCCCGGCCCGCTCGACAGTGGACAGCGGCAGGTCCAGGACCCGGTCGACGAACTCCTCCCGGAGCTCGGCCAGCACCCGCTCGCCGAGCTTCGTCGAGGCGTAGAAGGCGTAGCGGATGAGCACGCCCTGGGCGATCACGAAGCCGGCGATGGCCAGCGCGACCGTGTCCACGTCGGCCTGGCCATGCCGCACGCCCTCGACCAGGTTGCCGAGCAGCCGCGGCGTGACCAGCCCGGCCACCGCCGCCAGCGCGTGCAGCCCCAGCGCGGCGGCGAGGGCGCCGGGGTGCCGCAGCGTCAGCCGTCGTGCGTAGGCGCGTACCTGTGCGGGCGTGGCCACCGGCAGGATCTGCGGACCCATGTCTCGACTCCCCCCGGATCACTGATCCTGGTCTCTGGTCACGGTGGCGGCGTAACGGCGATCCTCGCGGAGCAGATGGCGATGGGTTCCCTCGCCGGCCACTGTGCCGTTCTGGACGTAGACGACGTGATCGGCCTGATCGAGCACCAGCGGGCTCGTGGTGCACACGATGGTCGTACGGTCCTGGCGGGCCCGCGGGCCGCCCCCGCCCGGTCTCGGCGCGCCACGGGCCTTGCCAAGGCGCTCGGCGATGCGGGCCTCGGTGTGGGCGTCAACCGCGCTGGTCGGCTCGACCAGGACGAGCACCTCCGGATCGGCCATGAGGGCACGGGCCAGCCGCAGCCGCTGCCGCTGTCCACCGGAGAGCTCCCGCCCGCCCTCGGCGACGTGGGCGTCCAGCCCGGTCTCCTCCACGATGTCCTCGGCGCACGCCGCGTAGAGCGCCAGTTCCAGGTCGGCCCGCGCCCCGCGGATCGCGTCGTCGCGGGGGCCCGAGTCACCGCGGACGACCGCAGGATCGCGGCTGTCGGGCCGTGGCGATGGCGACAGCAGGCCGCGGAGGGGACCGGAGAACAGCACGTCGTCATTCACCGCGACCAGGACGCGCCGCCGTACCCCCTCGACCTCCCGCAGCGGTATCCCGCCATAGCTCACGACGCCCTCCGCGTATCCGCCCAGCCGGTCGGCGATGGCCAGGGCGTCCGCCGGGTCCGCGGCCGCGATGGCGGTGAGCCGGCCCGGCCGTACGACGAGCCCGGACGCGGCGTCGGCGAGTTCGGCCCCCGCCGGCGGAACGCGGCTCCCGGTGTCGGGGAATTCGGGCTCCATCGCCAGGATCCGGATGACCCGCTCCGCGGACACGTGCGCCTTGGTCAGCCGGTCCGCGGCCTCCCCGATGGTCCGCATGGGCTGGATCAGGAAAACCGCGTAGCCGTAGAAGGCCACGAGCTGACCGATGGTGATCGCCTCGGCGAGCGCGAACCGTGCCCCGAGCCAGGTCACCAGCGCGATGAGCAGCCCTGGCAGCAGCACCTCGGCCCCGGCGAGCATGGACTCGGCCCTGGCCACCCCCACCCCGGCCCACCGGACCCGCTGTGACTCCTGGCGGTAGCGGTCCCCGAACAACTGCTCGCCGCCGATGCCCCGCAGCACGCGCAGGCCCGCGACGATGTCGGTGGCCCGAGTGTTCAGCTCACCGGCCAGTTCACGCTGCCGGTGCTGGCGCCGGTGCAACGGGCGCAGCAACGGGGCGGCGGCGATCAGGATCACCGGCACGCCGATCAAGACCACGAGGCCGAGCCGTGGCGACGTGACGAGGAGGATCGTCGCGATCACAACGATCGACACCACGGCGCCGGACCCGCGCCCGGCGATGTCCATGGCGCCCCCGATGTGCGAGACGTCGGCGACTCCCACGCTCACCACCTCACCGGTGGTGAGCCGCTTCAGCAGAGTGGCGCCGAGCCGGGCCGCCTGTCTATTGACCACCTGCACGGTCCGGTAGGCCGCGGCCAGCCAGTTGCAGACGGACATCCTGTGGCGCATGATCCCGCTGACGGCCTGGACGACGCCGAGGGACAGCAGCACCCCGGACCACGCCACGAGCGCCGCCGTGTCCTTCGCCGTGATGCCGTCGTCGATCGCCCGGCCGATCACTGCCGGCATGAGCGCCTGGCTCACCATCCAGATGATGCCCAGACCCATGCCACCGGCCATCGTGGCGAGCTGCCCACGCGCGATCCAGGCCAGGTATCTCACCGGCGAAGCGTGATCGGGGTCACCGCGATCGGGCAAGGGAAGTTCGCGCATGGCAAAGTCCGCTCGAAGAGGACGGTGAAAGCGGCTGTGTCCTCGACGGTACCCAGGCGGCCCGGCCGGCCGCGAGTCATTTTCCGGGCCGGCGATCTTCCTGCACAGGGCTCACGAGCGCTTCCACCCCGGGCGGCAGGCTGTCGTCGCGCGCGGCCTCCCGCAAAAAGGTCTCCAGCGTGTCCCGGAAGGCCCGGGCGGCATGGGTGGGCGCGACATCCTTGCGGTGGGCCAGCGCGATGGTGCGCAGCAGCCCGGAGGCGGGCTCACCGGGAGCCGGCCCGCCGCCACCGGCCAGGCCGGGCCGGACCGCCTGCTCGGAGGCGATGAGGGGGGTGCCGTGCAGGCCCGGCCGCCCGGCCAGCACCATGCTCGGCACCACGGCAAGTCCGAGCCCGGACTCCACGAACCGCAGCACGGCGTCCATCTCGCCGCCCTCGACCGCGAAACGGGGCTCGAACCCGGCCTGCCGGCAGGCACTGATCGTTGCCTCGCGAAGGTCGTACCCCGGCCGGAACATCACGAGCGGGCGATCCCGCAGGTCCTCGATCCGCAGCCGGGACCGCTGCGCGAGCGCCCCGGCGCCGGGTGACATGCGCGCCGGATCGGACGGGGAGGCCACGACCAGGTGCTCGCGCAGGATGGGCCGGGTCTCGAGCGGGGCGTCCCCGCTGACCGGCAGGACCACGAGGGCCAGGTCCAGCGCGCCGCGGGTCAGGTCCCGTACGAGGTCACGGGAGCCGCCCTCCTCGACCATCAGCCTGATGCCCGGATAGGCGTCGTGGAACCGGCGGAGCACGTCGGCCAGCAACCCGGCGAACAGCGAGGGCGTCGCACCGATCCGGACCCGGCCGCGCCGCAGCCCGATGAGCTCCCTGACCTCCTGCCGTGCGGTGTCGGCGTCGGCGAGGATCCGCTTGGCGAGGGGCAGCAGCGCCTCCCCGGCCGGAGTCAGGGCGATGTTCCCCCGGGCACGGCTGAAGAGCGAGGCACCGAGCTCGGTCTCCAGGGCCCTGATCTGTTTGGACAGGGACGGCTGAGCGACCCCGAGAGTTTCCGCCGCCTGTGTGAAGTGCCTCACCTCGGCCACGGCGACGAAGTACGCAAGTTGCTGCAATTGCACAGTTATAGCCTACGGCTATCGAAACAAGTACGATCATGACTTGGACCGCGAGAGCTGGGAAGACGTACTTTTCGCCCGTGGCACTCGCGATCCCTGCGCTATACCGTTCGACCGTCGGTAAGAAGGCCGTCATGGCCCTCAGCGGCGGTCTCCTCGTGCTGTTCATCATCGCCCACATGGTCGGGAATCTGAAGATCTTCTTCGGCCAGGGCGACTTCGATCACTACGCGGCCTGGCTCCGCACGATCGGCATGCCGGCCCTCCACGAGACCTGGTTCCTGTGGATCCAGCGGACCGTCCTCACGGTCTGTGTTCTTCTGCACATCGGCACGGCCGCCGAACTCGCGGTCCGCGCCCGGAAGGCCCGCCCGGTCCGTTACCAGCACCGCCCGAAGGTGCAGGGGAGCTACGCGGCCCGCACCATGCGGTGGGGCGGCGTGATCCTCGTGCTCTTCATCATCTGGCACATCCTCGACCTGACGGTCGGCACCGTGAACCCGCGTGGCGTGCACGGCGAGCCCTACGGCAACGTGGTCGCCGACTTCCAGCCGGACCGCTGGTACATCACGCTCTTCTACGCGCTCGCCGTCATCGCGCTCGGCTTCCACCTGCGCCACGGGCTCAGCAGCATGCTGCAGAGCCTGGGCCGGGGCGCCGGGCGTCAGCGCGAGCGGTCGATCACCGCCGCCGTCATCGCCGTCGTCATCGTCGTCGGCTATCTGTCCGTTCCGTTCGCGGTCATGACCGGACTGGTGGGCTGAACATGAGCATGGACACGAGCATGAGTGACTATTACAAGGTCGGCGAGCCCATCGCCGACGCCAAGGCGCCGAGCGGCCCGATCGAGGACCGCTGGACGACGCGAAAGTTCGAGGCCAAGCTGGTCAACCCGGCCAACAAGCGCAAGCGGACTGTGATCATCGTCGGCACCGGCCTGGCCGGTGGCGCCGCGGGCGCCACCCTGGCCGAGCTGGGCTACAACGTCATCCAGTTCTGTTTCCAGGACAGCCCGCGCCGGGCGCACTCCATCGCCGCACAGGGCGGGATCAACGCCGCGAAGAACTACCGGGGCGACGGTGACAGCGTGCACCGCCTGTTCTACGACACGGTCAAGGGCGGCGACTTCCGCTCCCGCGAGTCGAACGTGCACCGGCTGGCCGAGATCAGCACCCAGATCATCGACCAGTGCGTGGCCCAGGGCGTGCCCTTCGCCCGTGAGTACGGCGGCCTGCTGGACAACCGTTCCTTCGGCGGCACGCAGGTCTCGCGTACCTTCTACGCCCGCGGTCAGACGGGACAGCAGCTGCTCCTCGGCGCCTACCAGGCGCTGCTGCGTCAGGTGGACGCCGGCCGCATCGAGCTCCACGCCCGGCACGAGATGCTCGACCTGGTGATGTCCGACGGCCGCGCCCGTGGCGTCGTCGTCCGCGACCTGGTGAGCGGTGAGATAAAGACCTACACGGCCGACGCGGTCGTGCTGGCCTCCGGCGGCTACGGCAACGTCTTCTTCCTGTCGACCAACGCCAAGGGCTCCAACGTCACGGCGTCCTGGCGGGCCCACAAGAAGGGCGCCCTGTTCGCCAACCCCTGCTACACGCAGATCCACCCCACCTGCATCCCGGTCAGCGGCGACCACCAGTCCAAGCTGACGCTGATGTCGGAGTCGCTGCGCAACGACGGCCGGGTGTGGGTGCCGGAGCAGGCGGGCGACTCCCGCACTCCCGGCGACATCCCCGAGGACGAGCGCGACTACTACCTCGAGCGGATCTACCCATCCTTCGGCAACCTGGTCCCCCGTGACATCGCCTCCCGGGCGGCCAAGAACGTCTGCGACGAGGGCCGCGGAGTCGGCCCGGGCGGGCTCGGCGTCTACTTGGACTTCGCCGACGCCATCGAGCGGATGGGCCGTCCGGCGGTCGAGGCCAAGTACGGCAACCTCTTCGAGATGTACGAGCGGATCACCGGCGAGAACCCCTACGAGGTTCCGATGCGGATCTACCCCGCCGTGCACTACACGATGGGCGGGCTGTGGGTCGACTATGACCTGCAGTCGACGATCCCCGGCCTGTTCGTCGCCGGCGAGGCCAACTTCTCCGACCACGGTGCGAACCGGCTCGGTGCCTCGGCGCTGATGCAGGGTCTGGCCGACGGCTATTTCGTGCTGCCGAACACCATCGGCGACTACCTCGCCGGAGCGCCGTTCGGCGACGTCGCGGCCGAGGCGGTCGACGAGACCGAGGCGGGCGTGCGGTCCCAGATCGACCGCCTGCTGTCCATCGACGGCGACCGTACGGTCGACTCCTTCCACCGTGAGCTCGGGCAGATCATGTGGGAGCACTGCGGCATGGAGCGCACCGAGGGCGGCCTGCGCAAGGCGCTCGAGCTCATCCCCGCGCTCCGCGAGGAGTTCTGGCGCCGGGTCAAGGTGCCCGGTGACGGTGAGGGCCTCAACCAGTCTCTGGAGAAGGCCGGGCGGGTCGCCGACTTCTTCGAGCTGGCCGAGCTCATGTGCGTGGACGCGCTGCACCGCGCCGAATCCTGCGGCGGACACTTCCGCGGGGAGAGCCAGACCGAGGACGGCGAGGCCAAGCGGGACGACGACAACTTCGGTTACGTCGGCGCGTGGGAGTGGGGCGGCAGCAGCGAGCGCCCCGTCCTCCACAAAGAGGCCCTCGAGTTCGATTACGTCAAGCCGAGCCAGCGCTCGTACAAGTGAGGCCGTGAACCATGAAACTCACCCTGCGCATCTGGCGCCAGAGCGGTCCGTCCGACAAGGGCGCCATGGTCAAGTACGACGTCGAGGACATCTCGCCGGACATGTCCTTCCTGGAGATGCTCGACGTCCTGAACGAGCGGCTCATCCTCGAGGGCGAGCAGCCGGTGGCGTTCGACCACGACTGCCGTGAGGGCATCTGCGGGATGTGCTCACTGGTGATCAACGGCGCGCCGCACGGGCCGGAGCGGGCCACCACGACCTGCCAGCTGCACATGCGCAAGTTCAAGGACGGCGACACGATCGACATCGAGCCGTGGCGCGCCAAGCCGTTCCCCGTCATCAAGGACCTGATCGTCGACCGCTCGGCGTTCGACCGGATCATCGAGGCGGGCGGCTACATCTCGGCGCCCACCGGCACCGCGCCGGACGCCCACGCCGTGCCGGTCCCCAAGCCGGACGCGGACAAGGCCTTCGAGGCCGCCGAGTGCATCGGCTGCGGCGCCTGCGTCGCGGCCTGCCCGAACGGCTCCGGCATGTTGTTCACCGCCGCGAAGGTCACGCACCTCGGTCTGATGCCCCAGGGCCAGCCGGAGCGCTACGACCGGGTCGTCAACATGGTCGAGGCGCACGACGAGCTGGGCTTCGGCGGCTGCACCGTCACCGGCGAGTGCACGGTGGCCTGCCCCAAGGGCATCCCGCTGGACACCATCAACATGCTCAACCGCGACTACCTCAAAGCCACCGCGGGCGGCGCCAAGAAGTGACGCCCTCGGCGTGATCGAGCAGTTGTTCGCGCCTCTGCGCAATCGCGGGCGCGAACAACTGCCAGATCACAGAGGCGTCAGGCCTTGGGGGTGTCCTGGCCCTTCCGGACGATGCCCAGCTTGGAGCCGAGCCACACCACCGGGTCGTAGCGGCGCCCGGCGACACGCTCCTTCATCGGGATCAGAGCGTTGTCGGTGATCTTGATGTGCTCGGGGCATACCTCGGTGCAGCACTTGGTGATGTTGCACAGCCCGAGACCGAAGTCCTCCTGCGCGATCTCACGCCGGTCGGCCGTGTCGGCCGGGTGCATCTCCAGCTCGGCGACCCGCATGAGGTAGCGCGGCCCGGCGAACTGCGGCATGTTCTCCTCATGGTCGCGGATCACGTGGCAGACGTTGTTGCACAGGAAGCACTCGATGCACTTGCGGAACTCCTGTGACCGCTCCACGTCCTCCTGCCGCATCCGGAACTCGCCCGGCTTGACGTCCCCGGGGTCGAACGAAGGCACCTGCCGCGCCTTCTCATAGTTGAAGCTGACGTCCGTGACCAGGTCACGGATCACCGGGAAGGTACGGATCGGCGTGACCGTGATCGTCTCGTCCTCGGCGAACGTGGACATCCGGGTCATGCACAGCAGCCGGGGCATGCCGTTGATCTCGGCCGAGCAGGAGCCGCACTTGCCCGCCTTGCAGTTCCACCGGACCGCGAGGTCGGGGACCTGCGTCGCCTGGAGCCGGTGGATGATGTCGAGAACGACCTCGCCCTCGTTGACCTCTACGCCGAAGTCCTGCAGCGCCCCCTCACCCCCGTCGCCGCGCCAGACCCGGAACTTCGCCTCGTAGCTCATGCGCTCTTCTCCTCGGGCAGCTCGGCCTCGGTGAGGTACTTCTTCAGTTCGTCGTGGTCGAACAGGCTGATCAGGTCATCCCGCATCGGCTCGGCGGTCCGGCGCTGGAGCTCGACGCCCTCGCCCGACAGCCGGCAGATGAGGTTGATCTTGCGCCACTCGGACGACATCTCGGGATGGTCCTCGCGGGTATGCCCGCCGCGGCTCTCCTCCCGCTCCAACGCCGCCTTGGCGATGCACTCGGACACCAGGAGCATGTTGCGCAGGTCCAGGGCGAGATGCCAGCCCGGGTGGTAGCCGCGGCCGCCCTGCACGGACACGTCCGCGACCCGCTGCCGGAGCTTCACCAGCGCCTCAAGGGCCTCCTGCAACTCCTCTTCGGTGCGGATGATGCCGACGAGATCGTTCATCATCTGCTGTAGCTCGGCGTGGACGGTGTAGGGGTTCTCGCCGCCCTCGCGATCGAACGGCGCGAGCGCCTCGGCGGCCGCCGCCGCGATGTCCTGCTCCACGGCCGCCGGGCGATCGCCGCCCAGCGAGTCCACGTAGTCCGCGGCGCCACGTCCCGCCCGCCGGCCGAAGACCAGCAGGTCGGTCAGTGAGTTGCCGCCCAGCCGGTTGGAGCCGTGCATGCCGCCGGAGCACTCCCCGACCGCGAACAGCCCGGGGACCACCGTGGCGCCGGTGTCGGCGTCGACCTCGACCCCGCCCATGACGTAATGGCAGGTCGGGCCCACCTCCATGGGCTCCGCGGTGATGTCGACGTCGGCCAGTTCCTTGAACTGGTGATGCATCGACGGCAGCCGCCGCTTGATCTCCTCGGCCGGCATCCGGGTGGACACGTCCAGGAACACTCCGCCGTGCGGAGATCCGCGGCCGGCCTTGACCTCGGAGTTGATCGCCCGGGCGACCTCGTCGCGCGGCAGGAGCTCGGGGGGGCGCCGGTTGTTGTCCGCGTCGGTGTACCAGCGGTCGCCCTCCTCCTCCGTCGTGGCGTACTGGTGCTTGAAGACGTCGGGGATGTAGTCGAACATGAACCGCTTGCCCTCGGAGTTGCGGAGCACGCCGCCATCGCCACGTACGGATTCGGTGACGAGGAGGCCCTTCACCGAGGGCGGCCAGACCATCCCGGTCGGATGGAACTGCACGAACTCCATGTTGAGCAGCGTGGCTCCGGACAACAGCGCGAGCGCGTGCCCGTCACCGGTGTACTCCCACGAGTTCGACGTCACCTTGAACGCCTTGCCGATGCCTCCCGTGGCCAGCACGACGGCGGGAGCCTCCAGGGCCACGAACTTGCCGGTCTCGCGGACATAGGCGAAGACCCCGGCGATCTTGTCGCCGTCCTTGAGCAGCCGGGTGACCGTGGTCTCGGCCCACACCTTGATGCGGGCGTCGTAGTCGCCCACCTCGGCGTGGTCCTCCTGCTGCAGGGCGACGATCTTCTGCTGAGCCGTACGGATCAGCTCCAGGCCGGTGCGGTCCCCGACGTGCGCCAGCCGGGGATACTCGTGGCCCCCGAAGTTGCGCTGGCTAATCTTGCCGTCCTTTGTACGGTCGAACAGCGCCCCCCAGGACTCGAGCTCCCAGACCCGGTCCGGCGCCTCCTTGGCGTGCAGCTCGGCCATCCGCCAGTTGTTGAGGAACTTGCCCCCGCGCATGGTGTCGCGGAAGTGCACCATCCAGTTGTCGTTGGGGTTGACGTTGCCCATGGCCGCCGCGGCGCCGCCCTCGGCCATCACGGTGTGCGCCTTGCCGAACAACGACTTGGAGATGATCGCGGTCTTCTTGCCCTGCAGACGGGCCTCGATCGCCGCCCGTAGCCCGGCGCCGCCGGCGCCGATGACCACGACGTCGTACTGATGCCTCTCGATGTCGGTCATCCTGGCCCCTAGTTGAAGATTCGCAGATCGGAGATGGCGCCGCCGGACACGAGCGCGACGTACAGGTCCGCGGCGACCAGCGAGCCGAGCGTGATCAGAGCGAACTGCCCGTGCCGCTCGTTGAGCTTGGACACCTGGGTCCACGCCCAGTAGCGCACCGGATGCTTGGAGAAATTCTTCAGCCGCCCGCCGACCAGGTGCCGGCAGGAGTGGCACGACAGTGTGTAGCCCCACAGCAGGATCACGTTGGCGAGCAGGATCAGCGAGCCCAGCCCGATGCCGAAGCCGCCGTCCCTGCCATGGAAGGCCTTGAGCGCGTCCCAGGTGTTGACCAGGGAGATGAGGAAGGCCGCCGCCCAGAAGTAGCGGTGCAGGTTCTGCGCGATCAGCGGGAACCGCCGTTCGCCGGTGTACTTCCCGTGTGGTTCACGTACGGCGCATCCGGGGGGCGATGCCCAGAACGCGCGGTAGTAGGCCTTCCGGTAGTAGTAGCAGGTGAGCCGGAAGAGCAGCAGGAAGGGAAGGGACAGCGCCGCGAAGGGGATGAAGAAGGGCAGCTTCGGCAGGAACCGGCCGAACTCGGCCGCTTCCGGAGCACATCCCTGACTGATGCACGGCGAGTAGAAGGGCGTCAGGTAGTGGTAGTCGTCCACCCAGTACCACTTGCCCATCATGGCCCGCACGGTCGCGTACAGCACCCAGCTCGTGAAGATCACGGCTGTGATGATCGGCGTCCTGCGCCAGTTGTCGGTACGGAGTGTGCGTTCCTTTATCTGCGCACGACGCTTGGTGATCGGCGCTTCAACCGTGCTCATCGCTCGCGCTCCTGTGCCTGGGTCATCGGGGACCTCTCCACCTCCGCACGGGCATGCCATCGCGGCATCGCCCTGGGCCGTTCAAGGTGACGCGCCAGTACGCCGCCGCCGTCGCACCTCGGCTACAAGCGGTACATGCGCCGTGTGACATGGGCCACGTTAGGGCACCAGCCTGTCACTGTGACACAGACAACATGACGTCAAGGGTGTGAACCTGGCCACATCGGCTCAGACGCCAGGCGGTGGAGACCCGGCCGAAGCCAGCTCCATGAGCTCTTCCGACACGTGGACCAGCTCGTCCGTCAGCTCCGACAGAATGCCGGGGACTCGCGGCGAAATCTCAGCCCCCGGCCGGCCGCCGGCCTGCGGGCCGGTGAGTTCCTCGATGCGTTCGCAGAGGTCGGCGGCGTGGACCGCTCCGATCGTCGCGCAACTGCTCTTGAGCCGGTGCGCGAGCCGATCGGCCTGCGTGAGGTCCCCGGTCCGCACGGCCTCCTGGAGCCTGTGCAGGGTCTCCGGGACGGTCGACACGAACGCATCGGCGATCTCGGCGACGTCCTGCGCGGGCAGGCCGGCCAGCTCCGCGACGACGTCGGGGTCGAACAGCGCCGGATCCAGGCGCAAGGGACCGCGGTGACCTTCCATCCCCGCCCCGCGTGAGGCACGGGCGGCCGTCCAGGCGGGGATGCGCGTGAGCACCTGCTTCCAGTCCACCGGCTTGGTGAGGTAGTCGTCCATACCCGCGTCCAGGCACCGGTCATGGTCGTCCGGCATGGCCGCGGCGGTCATCGCCACGATGCGGACCGCATCGTCGGCGTTCTGGTGATTCCTGATCTGCGCCGTGGCGGCGAGGCCGTCGAGCACCGGTAGCTGACAGTCCATGAAGACCACGTCATAGCCGCCGGAAAACACCGCCTGCACCGCTTGTGCCCCGTCGCCGGCCGTATCCACCTCGTGGCCGGCCTTCCGCAGGACCAACATGGCGACCTGCCGGCTCACCTCATCGTCTTCGACCACCAGGATGCGGGCCCGCACCTCGGGTCCGGACGCGCCGCCGGAGCCCTCAGGCTCCTCGTAGGGCCGAGCCGCCACCGCATCGTCCTCGCCGGCCGGGCGGAGGGTGTTCTCCACGGCCGCCAGCAGACGCCGGGCGCTCACCGGCCGGGTGACCGACTGGACGATCTGCTGGCGGGCGGCCGACGCGTTCGGCCATGCGCCACCCGTACGGCCAGGCGTGATCAGCACGACGACGCTGGTGCCGCGCAGCAGCGGATCGGCCAGGACGGCGTCGGCCAGCGATATGCGGTCCGCATCGGCTTGTCCGGCGTTCTGGCCCGCGCTCGCGTCCGCTGTGGTCTCCCCCATGGCCTCAGCCGCCGGGACCGACAGATGGAGATCGATGACGGCCAGGTCGAAGGGCCGTGACCGGGCCGCGGCGGCCCGCAGCGTCGCGAGGGCGGCCCCGGCCTCGCAGGT
>JAOPYH010000210.1 GCA_025964715.1 Streptosporangiaceae bacterium
CGCAAGCGGGTCATCCTCGTCGCCCACTCCCGGCGCTCCAACAAGCCCGCACCGATCACCGACGACCCCTGGGCGATCAACGCTCACGAAAATCTTGTATGAGCCCGTTTCCTCTTGAGTGAGCGCCATGTACCTGCCCATTTCCTCGATGCCGGTACTTCGGGCGCCGGAGAGCTCAGCCCTGGCGGACGGGCAGGTCGCCCGTCGATCTGCTCCGTCGTGCCTGGTGGGGCGGTGGTCACTCCAGGAAACGCACCCACCCCATCATCGCGTCTCAAAGGCCCTGATGCAGTGGTGGGACCCGATGCCGATCAACTGTGCAAGGCGCTCAGTAGAATCAGCGCAACCAAGGGGGTGCTTGTGGGCGGCGGAAGGCCCATCCGCACATGTTTGAAGTGCCGCAACTCCATCGAGGTCGACCAGGACGGCCGCGTGGTCGCCCATGACAGGCTGCTAAGTCGTCTCCCCTGCCATGCCTCCGGTCAGCTCGCCGCACTCGTGTCGGTCGAGTGGGGGCCCGGGCCTCGACGTAGCCAGCAGATTGCGGGTGAGGGCAAAAGAATACGCGGGCGTGATCGACGGAAGCAGTCCGAGTACCTCAAGCCCCCTGAGTGGATACCGAATTATCAGGGTGAGCACCTGCCGACAATCGGCTTGCCCGCCAATGGGTGGTTCGGTGTCTGGTTCCCGGCTCACACGATGTGGGAGCACGAGCGGAAACTCTCCGGCTGGCTCGGAAGCGATCGATCGTTCCGGTGGGACGGCCACGAGGGGTGTTGGACGGTTGCCAGCGCTCACTTCCCCCGCATAAGCCGGGAGCTGCTCCGCAGGTACCCGAGCATCCTCATCGGCCGTGAGTACAACCCGCGTGAAAGGTGCAACTCATCCTGCCAGAACGCCCAGGGCTTTCTGTGCACCTGCTCCTGCCGTGCCAAGTACCACGGCCGTGGGAGATGGCAAAGCGGGTGGAGGACCCTGGGCGAGTTCAGCGGTCGGCGCGCGGGGAGGCCTTGGCACTGGATGGCCGTTGCCTTTGCTAGCTGATCGCCCGGCACCCGCTCGCGGAGTAAGCCTGCGCAGGGGCCGAGCCCCGCGCCCCGCTCCTGCCGACGGAGCTTAGGACAGCCGCTCGCCGTCGGGGCCGCTGATCTCGTGCGGTTGCCGTCCTGGCGCAGAGCGCACGCCCACACGCAGGTGGGCAGGCGGGCGATAGCCTACTCGTCGGCGGTGTGGATGGCCCAACCGGTCACCCATCGCACCCGACGGCGACTCGTGGTCAACGACTGAAGGTGGTCGAGCAGGGCGTGGCTGAAGGCCGCGCCGTCGATCCTGATCAGCAGCTTCGACCACGGCGGCAGCGGCAGCTGCCCCAGGGCGCGAGCCAGGACCGTCTTGTGGTCGCCGACGTCGTTCGCCGCGGCGTTGCCCGGCCGCAGCAGCATCGCGACGCACTCGCGGGTGTTGGCCACCCACGCCCCCCAAGAGGTGGTGACCGTAGGAGCCCTTGAACGTGCCGGCCGCCTTCTCCTTGCGACTGGAGCAGGCCACGATCGTGGCGTCCAGGTCGATGCCGTACCAGCCGCGCAGCACCAGCCAGGTCCACACCACGCGTCGTATCCAGGCCCTCGCCCGCTCCACCCGCGCAAGGCAGGGCCCGTCGATCGCCTCCAGGGTGCGGCGCAGGGTGCTGTCGGAGACAGGCTGCGGGAAGATCTGCCGCCAGTGCTGCTGCAGCCACTCGGCCTCCAGCACGCTGCGGGCGCCCAGCACGATCGCGCACGCGAGGAGCTGTATCCGGTCCCCCGTCTCGGCGTACTCAAGATGCGCGGCCTTCGCGCCCGCCACGCCCAGGGCGTCTTCCCTGGATCGTCTCCGACAGCGCGCGCCGCCTGGGGCACCGCGCCCGCGTCACCGAACCGCAAAACGTACCCACAGTTCTTCTCCGACCGCGCTGGTGAGCTATCCGGCCTGCCGCCGGTGAGGCGAGTCTGGCGCTGGCCGTCGGCGTCACTCTCACGACCGTGCAGGCGATGCTCGGGCACACGTCGATGCGGATGACGACCGACACGTACCAGACGGTGCTGCCCGAGATGCACACCGCGACGGCCTCGGCCTCCTTGCGACGCAAAGAGGCCCTACCCCGCTTGGGGGTAGGGCCTCCGGCCGTCTACGCGCGCCCTGTCCGGGCCGCTGAGGACAGGCTAGTGCGCTGACCACGAACGTTCACCGTGTTGGGTGACGGTCTATTACGCGTCGGGACGGCACGTCTGCGGCTGGTCCATCTTCGATCTTGCAGGATCGGTATCGAGTGTGAGTCAGGTGAACCAGCTGTCGTAGGCGGTGCTCAAGCTGTCTTGAGGCGGGTCCGGCAGAAGCTGAAAAAACTTCCATGCGTAGTCGTATGGATCGAGGCATTCGGCGTATCGCTCGCCCCACGGTGCATCGACCGGGCCGGTGGTGACCGTGGCTCCGGCCGAGCGGCAGTAGTCCGCGGTCGCGTCGACGTTGTCCACCTCGATGCCGATGACAACACCGAGGCCCCGCGGACCGGTTCTAGTCATACCTTCACGAGCGCTGTCCGGAAATGGCATGTCGGTCAAGGCATCGACGAGCAGTTGGAGGCCACCGCGTCTCAGGATCGCCATGATCGTCCGGCCGTCGGGACTGGATACCGATCCGGCCTGCTCGAACCCGAGACCCCCGTAGAACATGGCCGCCTCGGTCACGTCCTCGACGCGAAGTCCCACCCGGAAGGGAGCCTCATCGGTCATTGTGCCTCCGTTCGGCGAACGATCTCGGACAAGCACGATGCATTAGCGCGGGGAGCCGTGGCCAGTGCGCCGGGCCTGATCACGCTGCTTTGCGCCAGGGGCGGCCCCAACGTTGCCGGCGTTCGCTGCGGACCTTGGCGCGTTCGCGGCGTTGGGCGGCCAAGACGTCGGGGTGGCGAGCGTTGGCGTTGCGCCACCGCAGGTAGTCCTGGAGTTTCCGGGCGAGCACGGTGTGGTTGGGGTGGTTGGAGCCGCCCATGACGAAGTTGCCTAAGGGCCCGAACTGGGCCTCGATCGGGTTGGCCCACGATGCGCTCGTCGGCGTCAGGCACAACTCGACCTTGTTCTTCCTCGCCCAGATCCGGATTGCCGGGGTCTTGTTCGCCGAGAGGTTGTCCATGATCACGTAGATGGGGGCTCCGTCGGGGCGGGCGGCCCGGATCGACTTCAGCGCCGCCAGGCTGTGGTCGCCGCCCTTGCGCCGGCGGGTCACGCCCCACAGCTGGTCATCACCGAGGGAGTAGCAGCCGTGGAAGTACCGGATCCCGTGGGTGCGGTGGTACGTGGCCGGCAACCGGTCCGGTTTCTTCACCTCGGCCCAGCTGGAGCCGTGGCAGGGCCGGATCGACAGCGGGCCAAACTGATCGAACGCGAAACACCGGTCCGGGAAGCGGCTGGTCACGTGCTCAATACGGTCGAGTTTGACGTCCTTGTCGGGATCTTGGACTCTTTCCAAGTGCGGGTGCGCTGGAAGGAGATCCCGTGCTCGTGCAGGATCTGCCGCAGCCGTTCACGGCCGACCTTCACCCTCCGGACCCGGTTGTCCGCCAGGTAGTCGGCGAGTTTGCGGACGCTCCAGTGCGTGAACGGACGCCCCAGCGTCACTGGTCGGGTCCTGGCCGTCATGACGATGAACTCGCGCTCGTCATCGCTTATCAGGCGGGGACGGCCTCCCGCCCACAGAGGGTCCAAAGCGGCCAGGCCCTTCGCGTTGAACGCACCGGACGGTGTCCTCATGCGCGGCGACCAACCGCGCGATCGCCGTCGCGGTGTTCCCCGATGCCGACGCCATGATGATCAATGCCCGACGGACCCGCACAGACTCGTGCTTACCCCGCCGAACGATCTGCTGCAGCTTCTGCCCCTCTTCATCGGTCAACCGTCGTGCTCTGACCACCTCTGCCATCGACGACCTCACACTCAACAGCGAACACGTTTGCATCGAGAGTGAGGCCGACAGACCCCAGCGCCGCGAACATCGACCGGCGTGTCACCAGACCCGGCGAACGTTCGTGGTCACCGCACTAGCGCATCAACACATCACGCAGCGTGATGCCGTACTGGACGCGCAGTCGGCGCAGTTCCCACAGGCCCACCGCGGTCACGGAGAGGGGCGCTCCCAGCATGAACACGGCACGAATGGGCCCGGGCACACCCGCGTAGGCGCCGGTGAACAGGTCGGTGAGCGTCATCTCCCAGACGAGGGTCATGGCCAGCACCGGCGGCATGGTCTCGTGGATGTCGGCGGTGCGGAAGACATGGACGAGGGCGAGCTCGATGCCCCAGATCACGAAGGGGAGCACCCACACGAGGGTGAACAGCGTGCCGGCGTACGTGATCACGGTCGTCAGCAGGTTGGTGGCGAACCGCCCGTCCACGAAACCGGTGAGCACGGACGCGGGGAACACGAAGACCCCGGCCACGATGGCCACGATCGCGCCGAACGACCTGGCGGCCCGGCGCAGCAGCTCCCGGCGGGCCGCAGGGTGCGCCAGCGCGAGCAGGATGCCGACGATCACGGGGAAGGTCACCGCCAGCACGAGCACGCTGATCCAGGACTGGTTCAGGCGGTCACTGGCGACGTCTCCCACCGACTTGGCGAGCTTGTAGGACATCGACACCCACACCACGGCGCACAGTCCCACGATGGTGCGGACCTTCTGGATGCGGGCGACGACGGCGTCCTCGACGATGCCGGGTCTTCGATGCCTCCATCAAACCCGGGGCAGTTCAGGCGGTGCGAGGCGGGCGAGTGTGGGGGCGGCTCGCCCGGCGCGACGTGCTGCTCTACGCGAGGACGACGAGACCGCCCGCTGGTCCGTGGAGGCCCGCGATGGAGCCGTCGAGGGCAAGAGCCGCTGGTGGGATCTGGCATGCGAGCCCGACGCCACGCGCCTCGTTGAATGTCTGATGGCGGACCCCATACCCGGGCGAGGCGTGGTGCGAGCTGCCGACCCGGTGAGTCATCCCAGGGCGTGGCCGAACCTGACGCTCACCTTGCGGCAGATCCGGTCGGTTGATCTTGCGGAGTAGAGTCGAACCACCTGCGCGAGAACCGGCGTCAGTACCACGCCAAGAGATTTGGATCATGCGCGTCGACCCAGGCCCGGGCGACGACTGGCCGCC
>JAOPYH010000213.1 GCA_025964715.1 Streptosporangiaceae bacterium
GCTCCGATCCGAAGAGCGCTGGCGATCCGTTTATCCGCCTCCTGAATCTCCACCTTAGGCGGTGACGTCTCAGGAACCCTTCTCTGTGCCCGGACCTCGTCCTCGTACGACTCGCCCTCACCCCCGCCAAACCCCGTTTGAGGGTTGCCGGACAACGTGATGCCCAACGGTTTCATCGGCTCGTTGACGAAGGTTCCACGCCCTCGCTGGGGCGACACAAGTCCGCGGGTCGTCAACCATTTCACCGCATCGCGCACTGTATTGCGGGACGCCTCGTATTCCTCTTCGAGCTTGCACTCTGGGGGCAGGCGAGTGCCCGCGAGCCATTCCGCAGATTCGATCCTTCGCTGTAGGTCATCGGCGATCCGCCGGTAGTTCGGATCAGGCACGCTGCGGGCTCCTTCCAAACGTGCCGACCACCTGAGCGGCCGAGTGTGAGATCTCATGGCGACTCGGGGGTACCGCCGGCTGCGCGATCCTCGCGCAACCGCGCGGCCCCCCCTTGCCGGTATCCGCCCGTCAGTCGAGCCGGAGGCACACGTCCACGGAGCCCGGCCCTGATTAACGCGCGAACCGCCTGTCGCGCAACGCGTCGTCGAGCCCGTCCCGGAGATCTTCATAGGAGCGGGTGGTACGGCGCGGAGCCGTTGTCCCGTCCAACAGGTGACCCACCAGCTCCCGAGGGTCGGGTAGAGCCCCGCCGCCGAGATACGCCGCGTCCGTCAGTTCGGTCCGTACGCCCTGGTCTCCGGACTCATAGCCGCCGGTTCGCCAGCCGGTCTCCTCGTCCCAGACCAGGGCGAGCCGGCCATCTGCCGCACCGGTGCACGGGAGGTACAGGATCGTCGCGTCCCGCGGGTCTCGTGGATCGAGCCAACTGCGCTGGACCTGTACGTCCTCGTGCGCCAACGCCCGTACGGTCTCGGTCACGTAGTCGCGGAGCAGGTCAATCCAGGGGTCCGGATGCGGCTTTGGGATCATGCTTGGATTCACTACGCCCATCCCTTCTGCGGCTTGGGGTAATCATCCACCAAGGGCATAGATCATCCGTTTTTACCTACCAAAGTTCGGCGTTTTACGGACAATGGAATGCGGGCGCAGGCCAACTGAGCCGACCAAGCGCACACGCAAAGAGCTGCGCTGATGCGAAAAGAGCAGCTGGCGAAATATCCCCTATGTGGCGTTGGAGTTAGATGTTGCTATCGCCTCCTTGGAAGTAGTGCACAACCGCCGGACGACGACTTCCGCCCGTACGGGCAGCAGCGGTACGCAGGCGGCGGCCAGGCCGAGGAGCAGCGCCGGCATCGCGAAGGCGGCGCCGGCGAGGCGGATGCTGGTCGCACCGGCCAGCGCCCCGTCGAGCACCGATGCGATAGGCCTGCTCCCCGCGAAGGCGATCGCCCAGACGGCCATGACCTGGCCCACCCGTCGCGGGCCCGCCCGCTCCAGCAACAACGTCTGGGTCGCGGCACCCGTCAGCAGCGCCGCGATCCCCCCGAAGACCCCTGCCACGATGCTCATCCACAGCCAGGGTGACAGCGCGAACCAGAGCATCGCCGCCCCGAGTGACCCGACGTACCACCCGGCGCGTCTCAGCGAGATGGTCCTCGTCGGCAGGAAGGCGCCCAGGACATTGCCGGTGCCCAGAGCCGCCACGAAACAACCGGCCCACGTGTCGGCCTCGCCGAAGACCTTCTGGGCGAGCGCCGGACCGAGGACGGTCGGCGGGTCGGTCGCCACGGTCGCGGCGCACACCATGACGAGCAGCAACAGGATCCCGCGGTCATCGCGAGCGAGCCGGAACCCGTCCCAGAGCCGGGACGGACCGGCGGGACGCTGCGCGGTTCCCGGCCTGATGATGATCAGAACCGTAGCCAGCACGACAAAGGAGAACGCGTTCAGCAAGAACGCCCAGCCGAAGCCGATCGCCATGACGACCCCGACGCCGATCACCGGCGCGACCGCACGGCCGATGTTGTAGGAAACAGTGTTCATGGCCATGGCCGCCTTCGTGTCCTCTTCGGGGACGAGGGACGGCACGATCGCGTTGAACATCGGAAGGCTGAAGGTGTAGGACAGGCCGATCAGCAGGGCACCGGCGATCAGGAGCCGCTGATCCATCCATCCCAGCATGTGGGCCGCGGCGAGCCCCCCGGCCACCACGGCGGAGCCGAACTGGGTCCAGATCAGCAGCAGCCTGCGGTCTTTGGCCCGGTCCGCGAGCATGCCCGCCCACGGGCCGAGCACCAGGACGCTGGAGAACTGCGCACAGGTGACGAGCCCCACCGCCATGACCGAGCCGGTGAGGCGATAGGCGAGCAGCATCTGTGCGGTGTTCTGCAGCCAGGTCCCGAAGTTGGAACAGACGGTGCCGGCGAAGTACCAGCGGAAGTCGGAGTGACGAAGAGCCCGCCAGGACGACGAGGTGGCCGGCGGGTGGCCCGCGGGAGCAACGACGTCGTTGCCTCCCGCTACGGGACGAACGGGATCAAGTGTGGTTGACATGGCTCCGGGCTTACGGACGGGTCTCCGCCGGATCCACGGATCGGTTGGGAAAACGGCGGGAGAGTGAGCTGACGATTCACGACAGACCCTGTGACTGAGATCCCGGCCGTACTCGCGTTTGGAGGGGTGCCGGCCGGCCGTCCGGCGACTTACCCGGTGCTGTCTGGGCTGACGACCTCGTCCGGCACATCCCCGACGTTGATCGCGAAGTGGTTGCGGTCGGCAGGGAAGACGCTCATCGTGAGCCGGAAAGGCAGCCCGCCGGAGTCGTACGCGGTCCGGAGGGTCTCCAGAATGGCCACGCTGCCGTCCTCGGGCAGGTTGAAGAACGCCGTCTCCGTGGCGTCCGGCGGACGCACCCTGATCACATCGCGGTAGCCGGCCTGCTTGATGCCCAGGGTCTCCCGGAGATAGGCGACGGTGCCGCGCTCGATGTTGTCGGCGTTGAGGAGATCCATGGCCCCCCGCTGCACGAGGCTCATGGGGTAGAACGAGGTCTGCAGCGAGTACGGCCTGGTGTCGATGAAACGCTTCTGGTGGCGGAACACCAGTGACTCGCCTTCCGGCACCCGCAGCCCCTGTGCCGTGTCACCCTTGGCCCGCTGAATCCCTACCTCTGGCTCCGTCGTCACGGGAACCATGAACTGCAGCTCGGCTTCCCGGGTGAACGCGACCCCCTCGCCGCCGCCGAGCCCGGTCGCCTGGTCGGCGGACAAAGTGGTGATGAAGGGACGGATCTTCTCGTTCACAAAAGTGCCGCGACCAGGCTGCGTCGACACCAGACCCCGGGTGGTCAGCCATTTGACCGCCTCACGGATCGTGTTGCGAGACGCCCCGTACTCCTCTTCGAGGGCCGGCTCCGGGGGCAGGCGGCGCTCGCCGTCCGACCACTCTCCCGACTCGATCCTTCGGCGCAGATCAGCGGCGATCTGCCGGTATCTCGGATCAGGCATGGCCGAAACCCCTCCCACTCATCCCAACGACTTAACTGAGCTGTGGGAGTTATATCACACGGCTCATTCCAGTGAAGCTGATAGTAAGAATCCGTCACATCATTTGGTTTACCCCGGTCGCCGGGTGGCAATACCTACCTACGGGACCATAGGTTGGTATGACCGGGATGGCTGGGAGCATAGGGTTAAGACCAGTCCTTCCAATGCCTTAGAGCGGCGGAGGCCCGAAACTGCCGACCTCTCCCCAGTCCGTAGCCGTGTGGCGGCTAAAGGAAGCGGCCACCGTCCCTGGGAGGGACAGCGATGACAGCTCCCTGGTTGCAGACGGAGACCCCCCCACCACGCGTGCGGCCGGCGAACCGCGGGCAGCGAGGCGGCCAGACCGCCCGTCGCACCCATCGCCTGGTGGGAGCCACCGCCGGTGAAGTGGTCCTCACCATGGACCCGGCCCCGGAGCCGCCCTACACGGCCGACCACCACGCTGTGCACTGCCCGCTGGTAGCAGTGGACATCGCCGGCTTCGGAGACCCGCGCCGCGATGACCAAGTGCAGTTGTACGTACGGAACGCGATGTACCAGACCCTTCGCAGGGCCTTCGATGGCGCCGGCATCCGCTGGCAACACTGCTTTCGGCAGGACCGCGGCGACGGCGTCCTGATGGTCCTGCCCCCGGGCGTGCCCATGGCGGTGCTCGTCGACCCCCTCGTCGACCTGGTCCGGGCGGGCTTGCGCGTCCATAACAAGATGTCCAGCGAGGCGGCGCAGATCCGGCTGCGGATGGCCCTGCACGCCGGAAGTGTGCTCTTCGACAGCCACGGCGTCATCGGGCATTCGCTGACCCGGTTGTTCAACCTGCTTGAGGCCCCGGTCTTCAAGAACGAGTTCGGCGACGCGACCACCGAACTTGGGCTGGTCATCTCCGAGTACGTCTACGACGACGTGATCCGGCACTGCTCAGGCCGCATCGACGCCGGCGCCTATGAACCCATCGAGGTGGCTGAGGAGGACAGGGCAGCTCGCGCCTGGGTCTATATGCCACCCGGTCCGAGCAGCCGCGCGCGTACGAGGATGCCCCGCCTGAAATCCACCACCGGCTCCGCCGCCGGCCTGCGCGAAAAGGTGCGGGACATCGCTCGGGTGGCACAGTGAGCCGTAGGGTCATCGGGGCTCGGCAGCCATATCGGTTTCCCGGCTGTGCAGGCGCTCGGTAACCTCACGGGCATGAGGATCGGGATTGTGGGGGCTACCGGGCAGGTCGGCGGAGTCATGCGCGGGATTCTGGCCGAGCGGCGGTTCCCGCTCGAAGAGCTGCGGCTGTTCGCCTCGGCCCGCTCGGCCGGGCGGACGCTCGCCTGGGGGGACAGCGAGGTCGTCGTCGAGGACGCCGCCACGGCCGACTACACATGCCTGGACATCGCGTTGTTCTCAGCCGGAAAGAGCACCTCAAAGGAGCTCGCCCCGCGGGTCGCCGCCGCGGGAGCGGTCGTGATCGACAACTCCTCGGCCTGGCGGATGGACCCGGACGTCCCCCTGGTGGTGTCCGAGGTGAACCCGCACGCCGTGACCCGGCGGCCCAAGGGGATCATCGCGAACCCCAACTGCACGACGATGGCGGCCATGCCGGTCCTGCGTCCGCTGCACGGCGAGGCCGAGCTGGTGAGCCTGGTGGTCTCGACCTACCAGGCCGTCTCCGGAAGCGGACTGGCGGGCGTGGCCGAGCTGGATGAACAAGCCCGCAAGGTCATCGACCAGGCGAGAGGCCTGACCTTCGGCGGAACCGCCGCGCAGTTCCCGGCCGCTCAGGTGTACGCCCGGCCCATCGCCTTCAACGTGCTTCCGCTGGCCGGCTCGATTGTGGACGACGGCTCCGCGGAGACCGACGAGGAGCAGAAGCTGCGCAACGAGAGCCGCAAGATCCTCGAGATCCCCGAGCTCAAGGTCTCCGGGACCTGCGTACGCGTGCCGGTCTTCACCGGCCACTCCCTCCAGCTGAACGCGCGGTTCGCCCGGCCCATCACGCCGCAGCGGGCGAAGGAGCTGCTCGCCGGCGCGCCCGGGGTCGTGCTGACTGACGTGCCCACGCCGCTCGAGGCCGCCGGGCAGGACCCCACGTACGTCGGCCGGATCCGCGCCGACGAGACAGCGGAGCACGGCCTCTCGCTGTTCTGCTCCAGCGACAACCTCCGCAAGGGTGCCGCGCTCAACGCCGTTCAGATCGCAGAGCTGATCGCCGGCACGCTGCGCTGAGGCACGCCGGCGCCGGCGCCTGGCGGGGGACGGCCGAAGTCCCCGGCACGCGCGGCTTGCCGGGAGCGCAGACCTGTTGACGCGCGGGGGCCGGTCGCTCATGATCGGTTGTCTGCGGTTGGTCTGTCTCCGGTGCCGCCGGGGGCGAAGGGAGTGCCCGTGGTTCGTCGCCGTCGTCTCACCGCGCTCGCGACCCTCGCCGGCCTGGTGCTGGCAGGTCTGGGGGCCGGGCCCGCCCAGGCCGGGGCATCCCGGGGCAAGGATCCCCGGATCCTCAAGATGATCAGCGGGATGACCCTCGAAGAGAAGGTGGGTCAGCTCTTCGTCACCTACGCCTACGGCGACCGGGCCGATACGACGGACCCGGGCGACGTCGCCCTCAACCGGCAGAACTACGGCGTGGACAACGCGGCTCAGCTGGTGGACAAATACCACCTCGGCGGGATCATCTACTTCGCCTGGTCGAACAACACCAAGAATCCGCAGCAGATCGCCGGACTCTCCAACGGGATCCAGCGGGCCGCGATGCGGCAGCGCACGAAGATCCCCATGCTGGTCTCGACGGACCAGGAGGGCGGCAGCGTCGTCGCCCGCGTCCTCGAGCCCGCGACGCAGCTCCCCGGCAGCATGGCGCTCGGCGCCGGACGCCGGGTCGGTGACGCCTTCACCGCCGCGCACCTCAGCGGCACGGAACTCCACGCGATGGGCATCAACCAGGACTTCGCGCCGGACGCCGATGTCAACGTCAACCCCGCGAATCCGGTCATCGGCGTCCGCTCCTTCAGCGCGGACCCGCAGATGGCCGCCGCGATGACAGGCGCGGCTGTACAGGGCTATCAGAGCGCCGGGGTCGCCTCCACGGCCAAGCACTTCCCCGGGCACGGCGACACGGCGACCGACAGCCACACCGGCGTGCCGACGATCACCCACACCCGCAAGCAGTGGGAGCAGCTGGACCTGCCGCCGTTCCGGACCGCGATCAAGAGCGGCATCGACTCGATCATGACGGCGCACATCATCGTGCCCGCGCTGGACCCGGCCGGAGACCCCGCGACGCTGTCTCACCCGATCATGACCGGGATCCTGCGCCAGGAGCTGGGCTATGACGGCGTGGTGATCACGGACGCACTCGGCATGCAGGGGGTCCGTGACAAATACGGTGACGAGCGGGTTCCCGTCCTCGCTCTCGAGGCAGGGGTGGACCAGCTGCTGAAGTCCCCGGACGGGGCCTTCGACCTCCAGTACAACGCCGTGCTGAAGGCCGTACGGAGCGGGGAGCTGAGCGAGCAGCGCATCGACCAGTCGGTCTACCGGATCCTGCGCCTCAAGACCAAGCGAGGTCTCTTCCGCAACCCCTACGTCGACGAGACCCGGGTGCCGCAGGAGGTCGGCACGCCGGCCCACCTCGCCACGGCACAGCGCATCACCGATGCCACGACCACGCTGGTCAAAAACGACGCCACGCTGCTACCGCTCCGCAAGGACGGACGCAAGGTCCTGGTCACCGGCTGGGGTGCCGCGACGACGCGGACGCTCGCCGATGCTGTCGGCCGACGCGGACCGCTGACGAGCGTGTACGAGACCGGTCTCAGCCCCGGCCAGCCGCGGATCGACCAGGCTGTGGCCTTGGCTCGGCAGAACGACCTCGTCGTTATCGCGACGAACCGGGCCTGGGACGCCGCGAACAGCACTTCCGGTGATCCGCACAACGGGCCGGGCCAGATGAGCCTGGTCAAGGCACTGATCGCGACAGGCAAGCCGGTCATCGTGGTCGCTGTCCGGGACCCCTACGACCTCGGTTGGTTCACCGAGACGCAGACCTTCCTGGCGACGTTCTCCTACACCGGCCACGCGCTCGAGTCGGCGGTCCGGGTGCTGTACGGCGAGAACGACCCCAGGGGACGGCTCCCGGTCCGGATCCCCGTGGCCGGGCAGCCGGACCGGACGCTCTACCCGTACGGCCACGGCCTGAGCCTCCGCTGATCGCAACCCCCGCTACGGCCCCGCTTGTCCGGACCGGCACGGCCGCCCACGTAGGCTGCCGCTCTGAACAGCAGACTCAATGGTGAGTGAGAAGGGCGAAAAGCGATCATGGGTGAAGACCTTCGTGCGTCCCTCAGGCAGACGCTGCCGGGGGCCCGGGCCGACCTCGAGGCGTTGATCCGGATTCCGTCGGTGAGCGCCGATCCGGCTGCGGCAGGGCACGTACGCAGGTCGGCGGAGCTGACCGCACGGCTCTTCGCGGAGGTCGGTACACCCATGGTCGAGATCCTCGACGACATCGAGGGCGGCCGACCGGCCGTGGTGGCGCACTATCCGGCGCCGCCCGGGCAGCCGACCGTACTGCTGTACGCCCACCACGACGTTCAGCCGACCGGCGACCCGGCGGAGTGGACCAGCGCGCCCTTCGAGCCGGCCGAACGGGACGGTCGCCTCTTCGGCCGCGGGTCCTCGGACGACAAGGCGGGCATCGCCGCCCATCTCGCCGTGCTCCGCGCCTTCGACGGCAGGCCTCCGGTCGGCGTCACCGTCTTCGTCGAAGGTGAGGAGGAGATCGGCTCCCCCACACTCGGCGCCTTCCTGGAGCGCCACCGCGACAAGCTGGCCGCGGACGTGATCGTGCTCGCCGACGGCGCCAACCTGAAGGTGGGCACCCCTTCACTGACCACGACCCTGCGCGGCATGGTCGACTGCGTCGTCGAGGTGCGCGCGCTGGAGCACGGCGTGCACTCGGGGATCTACGGCGGTGCGGCTCCCGACGCGCTCACCGCGATGTGCCGGCTGCTGGCGACCCTGCACGACGACAAGGGCGACGTGGCGATCGACGGGCTGGTGACCGCCCCGGTGCCGCAGGTGGACTACGAGGAGCACCGCTTCCGGGCCGAGGCGGGGATGCTCGACGGGGTCGAGATGATCGGCACCGGGAGCGTGGCGGAGCGGCTCTGGGCCAAGCCCTCGGCCTCGGTGCTCGCGCTGGACACGACCCGGGTCGCCGATGCCTCCAACACCCTCATCCCGGTGGCCCGGGCCAAGGTAGGCCTCCGGCTCGCGCCCGGCGACGACCCCGCGCGGGCCAGTGACGCGCTCGTGGCGCACCTGCACCGGAACGCCCCCTGGGGTGTACGGCTAGAGGTCTCGCGGCCCGAGGCCGCCTGGCCGGTCGCCATCGACGCGCAAGGGCCCGCCTTCGACGCCGTGCGCAGGGCGTTCCGCGAGGCCTACGGCAGCGAGCCGGTGGACATCGGCATCGGAGGCTCGATCCCGTTCATCGCCGAGTTCGCGGACGCCTTTCCCGACGCGGCCATCCTGGTCACGAGCGCGGGCGGCGACCCCGACAGCCGGGCGCACGGCCCGGACGAGAGCCTGCATCTCGGCGACTTCGAAAGCGCCTGCCTGGCCGAGGCGCTGCTGCTGGCAGACCTCGCCGCACGCTGACCCGGGCCCGGCTCCGCCCGGTCAGGGGACCGCGGCCGGCTGAGGACGGGCCGGCACGAGGAGGTCCAGGTCGGCGCGGGTCACCCGGGCCGTGTCGGCGAGCCGGTCCCGGTCGAAACCGGTGTCGGCGAGCAGCTCCAGAGCCTTGGTCAGCATGGTCGGGCGCTCGAGGGGACGCTGCGGGCCCGGCTCGCGGCGGCGCCAGCCGCGGGAGCTCATGGCCCCCATGGCGTTGCGGTAGGTCACCTCCTTCATGACCCCGACGGTGCGCGCGCGGTAGAGCAGCGCGGCCATGCTGACGCCCCAGTGGGCCTTGAGCTCGGCGAGGCGGGCCCAGTCGGCCGTCTGCGGCAGGGCGTCGGCGATGTCCTCCTCGGGCATGAGGAACTCGGCGGCGAACCGGTTGGCCTGGTCCTCGACGACGCGGCTGCCGGGCTCCGCGTCGGCGTGCATCACCAGGTGACCGAGCTCGTGGGCGCCGTCGAACCGGTTGCGCCAGTAGTCGCCCTTGGCCGGGTTGAACATCACCAGCGGCCGGGGATAGGCGGTGACGCTGAAGGCGTCGACGCGCTCGGTGGTGGGCGGCAGCACGATCACGACGATGCCCGCCGACTCGAGCAGCCGCAGGACTCCCGGCAGCGGACCGGACCGCCGCATCAGGAGCCCGCGTGCGTGACGTGCGGCCTCGACCGGACCGGGGCCGGCGATCTCGTCGGGCGTCACCGGCCACTCCGGGACCGTGACGGCCGGGAACTCCACGAAGTCCTCGAGCGCCGCGACGATGTCCGCGGCGATCCGGCCGTAGGCCAGCGCCTGATCGCGTTCGACCTGGGTCGTCGACCTGAGCGAGCGGAAGTGCGCGTGCCCCGCGTCGAGCACGGCGGAGCCCTGACCGGCCTGGAAGAACTCGACCGGGACCCCGAGGGACATCGCCAGCCGTGAAAGGACCGTTTCCGAGGGCCTGTGCACCCCTGCCTCGTAGTGCCCGATCGCCGTCGGTGTCGTCTCGACGACCGCGGCGAGCTGGTTCTTGCGGAGGCCGCGCAGCCGCCGCGCCAGGGTCAGCCGCTCCGGCTCGAACAGCAGCCGGGCCTCGGTCAGCCGCCGGCTGCCGGTCCGGCGCACGGACGGCTCACGGTCGGGGTCTTTCATCTCGCGACATCAGAGCTCGTCCCGGCTTGCCGAGCGCGCAGCCGCAGCGGCACGTCCGCCTCATCCTCACTCCAGATCGGCATCGCGGGCTCGAGGCCGCCGCGGCGCGGATCGGCCCCGAGTGCCTCGCGGGTGAGGGCGCGTCGCCACCACCACGGCGAACCGCCGTCGGCGTTGAACCTCGGCTGCCCGAGGAAGAGCTCCAGCTCCAAGGGCTCCGAGCTGGCGCTGTGGGCGAGCACGAGAGTGATCGTGGTCGATGCCCCGGTGGCCGGCGGGAGGTCCTGGTCTCCCAGGTCCAGGGCGAGCTGCGGGTCCTCGGCGAACTCCTGCTTGGACACCGCCTGCTTGGTAGGGCTGGCCTGATCCCAGCGGATGCTCTCCACCGCGCCGAAGTCATAGCGCTTGAGCAGCACGCGATAGTCGCCGTAGCGCCAGCCCGGGGAGCCGTTGAGGTTGTCGCGCGCCACCGCGCCCAGCAGCGGGTCGCCGGGAGCGGCCTGCCCGCCGGCCCCGACGTGGAAGACCCGGTCGAGCTGGGACTCGAGGACGTCGAAAGAGGTGTAGCCGAAGGAACGCTCCTTGAAGCCGGCCGACCGGCTCAGCCGCCCGAACACGATCCTGGTAGCGGCCTCATGGGCGTCGCGGAGCGCGTGCAGAAAGCCCGCACCCGCCAGGACGTCCCAGGCCTGTTGTCCCTCGCTCATTGGAAGGACTCTAGCCGGTCTCAGTAATCCGTGCGTGAAAATAAAGTGCGCGACAGCGCGGGCCGGTCGCTTTTCCGGACCGCGACTTTATCGGCACGAAGCCTCGAACAGGAACCATTGAGATGAATCAGCTAACTGGTACGGTCACCGCCACCGTTAACGATCAGAGGTGGAGGCATCGTGAGTGAAATCTCTTCCGCCAGTGCCCTTCGGCCGACCGTCGTGGTGGTCGGCGGCGGCTATGGCGGAATCGGCGTCGCCAAGGCGCTCGACGACGTGGCGGACGTCGTCCTGGTCGAGCCCAAGGACGCCTTCGTCCACAACGTCGCCGCACTCCGTGCGCTGGTCGAGCCCGGCTGGCTCCCGCGGATCTTCCTGCCGTACGACCGGCTGCTCTCGCGGGGCCGGGTCGTACAGGACCGGGCCGTCAAGGTGGAGGCCAAGCGGGTGATCCTGGCCTCGGGCCAGGAGATCCCGGCGGACTACATCGTGCTCGCCACCGGGTCGCGTTACCCCTTCCCGGCCAAGATCGACACGGCGGACACCGGCGAGGCGCGCGGCCACTTCCGCGCGGCGCACCACGCCCTGGCCGACGCCGACCGGGTGCTGCTCATGGGCTCCGGACCCGTGGGCCTCGAACTCGCCGGTGAGATCCTCGCCGCCTGGCCGGCCAAGCGCGTCACCATCACCGGCCTGGCCGCGAACATCCTGCCGGGCGCCTACGACCCGGAGCTCAGGGCCGAGCCCCGCCGCCAGCTCACCGACCGCGGCGCCGAGTTGCTGCTGAGCACCGCGCTGACCGCGGAGCCGCCGTCCGCACCTGGCACGCTGCGAACGTTCACCGTGGAGACCGTGGCCGGAAAGCAGATCACCGCCGACGTGTGGTTCCGCTGCCACGGGGTCGTCCCGGTGACCGACTACCTCGACGAGGAGCTCGCGACCGCCCGTACCGCCAGGGGCTATCTGAACGTGACCCCGCAGCTGCGGCTGGAGGGAGCGCACACGGTGTTCGCCATCGGCGACATCGCCGCCATCGACGCCGACATGGCGGCCCGGGCGGGGCTTCAGGCGGACCTGGCCGCGGCCAACATCCGTACGATGATCACCGGCGACGGAGACCTGTCCTCCTACGAGCCGATGCCGGCGGGGATCCTGGTCCCGCTCGGACCTGACGGCGGCGCCGGCCAGTTCCCCGGCCAGGGCGTCGTCCCCGCCAGGGTGGTCGCGCATATGAAGGGCCGGGCCATGTTCGTGGACCGCTACGAGGAGATCCTGGGCATCTCGGGACCCGCTGCGGAGCCGGGCAAGTAAGCGGGACTGGCCACTACAAGATCCACGTGAAACATCGCACCGTCCTCGCGTAGGGCCCCGTCAGCGCTCGATGAGGACCGGGGCCAGCCTGCGGAGGTCCTCGAGCAACCGCCGGTTGTCCTTGCCCTCGGTGATGGGCTGGACGCAGACGTGGTCGGCGCCGGCGTCGAGATGAGCCTGGACCCGTTCGGCGACGGTTTCCTCCCCGCCCCACACGACGATGGCGTCGACCAGCGCGTCAGTGCCGCCGTTCTCGAAGGCCTCCTCGTCCCAGCCCAGCTCAAGCAGGTTGTGGCGATAGTTCGGCAGGGCCAGGTAGAACGCCATGTACTTGCGGGCGAGTGTGCGTGCCCGCTCCGGGTCGGTCTCGAGGACGAGGGCCTGCTCCACGGCGAGCACCGCGGCCGGCCCGAGCGTCCGGCGTGCGCGTGAGGTGTGCAGTGGAGTGACGAAATAGGTGTGCGCCCCCGCCGTACGCTCCGCTGAGAGCTTGAGCATCCTCGGCCGCAGGGCCGCGAGGATCCGGGGCGCAGGCTCGGCCCGCGGGCCTTCGTACTCCGTCGCGTCCATGGCGTCGAGATAGGACCGCATGGCCTCGATCGGCCTCCCGTAGTCGTGGCCGCGCACGGTCACGAGCGGGGCGTGGCTGACGCCGAGCCCGAGCACGAACCGGCCTCCGGAGGCCTCGGTCAGCGCGTTCGCTCCGTTCTCCGCGGCGGTGGCGTCGCGCACCCAGATGTTGGCGATGCCGGTCGCCACCATCAGCCGCTCGGTGGCCTGCAGCAGGATCGAGGAGTGGGCGAGCGCCTCCTTGCTGAGCGGATTCTCGCCGATCCACAGCGCGCCGTAGCCGAGGTTCTCGATCTCGGCCGCCGCCTCCCGCTCGAAGGCCGCCGGCTCCCGGCTCAGCGTGTCATTCCAGACCCCGATCCGGCCCATTCGCTGCTTCAACGCCGGGATATCGATGTTCTGAACGGCCATCGCACCATCACCGCCTCGTGCTCACTGAGAGTAAAACGTTTCGCTACTCTACGCGTTCGCCTGCCGCGGATGATCGAGCGACCCGGCGACGGCCGCACGGGGTGACCCGCCGGGATCATAGAGTCCCGGGATATGTCCGCACCGACCTACTTCAGCCCGGTATTCCAGGCCTTCGCGGCCGAGCGCTCCGCGGCGACCATCCAGCAACAGGATCTCGTCAACCGGCTCCTGGGCACGGGCAGCAGAAACCTCGACCTGAGAGCGCGCACGCTTCGCGGTGGCGGGCTCACGCTGTGCGGGATCACGGGTCTGGGCAGCTTCTCGCACGTGAGCCACACCTGGCTGTGGCTGTGGGACAACCCCGGCTTCGACTGGGAGCACCCCGGGGTGGCGCCGTTGCGCGCGATCTATCGCTTCGGGGCACGGCACCGGATCCCCGAGTTGACCACGGGCCATCTGGACCTCTCCGGCTTCTCGCATCCGCATGGAGCCGCCACGATCCTGGCCGTCGCCGGCGCGTACGTCCTCGGCGGTCAGGCGGTCTGGTCCTGCCGGTTCAACGACGGCAAGGGATCCACCTACGTCCACATCAATGATCCACAGGTTCCGGTCGCGCCGTTCGACCCGGCCACCGCGCCGGCGCTCATCATGAGAGCCGCGCAGGTCTGGCCCGGCGAGCAGCGTGCCGTCGTACGGGGCCTGTTCCGGCACTTCGCCATGCACTGCGAGGAGACGCCTCAGCGGATCGGCGCCCGGCACTCCAGCGGCGCGGTGATCACCGCGGCCTTCGACCGGATGGGTCGCATCACCGGCGTGTCCGGCGGGGCCCCCGCCCCTGGGCGGTGAGCCGGCCTAGGACATGGCCGAGGGGACCTCGGAGCACGTCTGCTCCGAGATCCCCTTGCTCTTGCCGCCTGTCAGGTCGTGCCCTGCCGGTCAGACCTGGCCGGCGTTCTCCAGCGCGGAGCAGCAGGTGTCGACCATGAGCCGCGTCACGATGTAGGGGTCGATGTTGGCGTTGGGCCGCCGGTCCTCGAGGTAGCCCTTCTTTTCGGCCTCGACCTGCCACGGGATCCGGACCGAGGCGCCGCGGTCGGACACGCCGTACGTGAACTGGTGCCACGGCGAGGTCTCGTGCATGCCGGTGAGCCGGTGCTCGATGTCGGCGCCGTAGCCGCGGATGTGCTTGCGGGCGTTCAGGGCGAGAGCCTCACACGCGGTGATGATCGGCTCGTAGTCCTCGCGCATCGCCTTGGTGGAGAAGTTGGTGTGCGCGCCCGCGCCGTTCCAGTCGCCCTTGACCGGCTTGGGGTCGAGGGTCGCGGCGACGTCGAAGTCCTCGGCGATGCGGTAGAGCAGCCAGCGCGCGATCCACAGGTGGTCGGAGGCCTCGAGCGGGCCCACCGGGCCGATCTGGAACTCCCACTGGCCGGGCATGACCTCGGCGTTGATGCCGGACACGGCCAGGCCCGCCTGGAGACAGGCGTCGAGGTGGGTTTCGACGATCTCACGGCCGAAGACCTCGTCGTTGCCGACGCCGCAGTAGTAAAAGCCCTGCGGGGCGGGGAAACCGCCGGCGGGGAAGCCGAGCGGCCGGCCGTCCACGAAGAAGGTGTACTCCTGCTCGATACCGAACCAGGATTCCTGGTCGGCGTAACGCTCGGCGACCTCGCGCAGTTGGGCGCGGGTGTTGGAGGAGTGCGGCTGCATGTCGGTGTTGAACACCTCGCAGAGCACGAGCTTGTCATCGCCGCCGCGAACCGGGTCGGGACAGGAGAAAACCGGCTTGAGTACGCAGTCCGAAGCACCTCCTGGGGCCTGGTTGGTGCTGGATCCGTCGAAGCCCCACACCGGTAGCTCGGCACCGTCAGGCAGGATCCTCGTCTTGGACCGGAGCCGTGCGGTCGGCTCGGTGCCGTCGATCCAGATGTACTCGGCCTTGTAGGACAACGTCGATCCCCTCTTCGCAGGTTGACCTGAGGTTTCGGACATGCAGAGGTTGACAATCGGACATTTCATATCTGTTGCCCATTTATGAACACGATGTAAACCGCCACGTGAGACACCCCACAAAATCCGCTGCCGACCCGCCGCCCGCGCGGATTCGCACAACAGCGGGGGCGCTTGCGGCGGACTGGTCCGCCTGGGGCGCGTGGCGTGCGGGTCCGGGCCCGGCGCTGCCTCGGGCATTCTGGGAGCCATGGACTCTGAATTCACGATCATGGCGGTGCACGCCCACCCCGACGACGAAGTGCTCGGAACCGGCGGCATCCTCGCCCACTACGCGGACCAGGGAGTCCGGACCGTCCTGGTGACCTGCACGAACGGCGAGCAGGGCGACGGCCCCGGCGGGGTCAAGCCGGACGAGGCGGGGCACGACGCGACGCAGGTGAGCACGGGCCGGCTCGAGGAGCTGCGCGCCTCGGCCGCCCACCTGGGCATCACCGACCTGGAACTGCTCGGCTACCGCGACTCGGGCATGGTCGGCTGGGCCGCGAACGAGCACGCGGAGTCCTTCTGCAACGTCCCGGTCGACCGCGCCGCGGCGCGGCTCGCCGCGCTGATGGAGCGCTACCGGCCCCAGGTCGTGGTGACCTATGACGAGAACGGTGGATACGGCCACCCCGACCACATCCAGGCCCACCGGATCGCGATGGCCGCGACCGAGCTGAGCGGCATCCCCCGCAAGCTCTACTACACCGCGATCCCGCGCGAGCGGATGGCCGAGCTGTTCGAATACCTGCGGACGACGGGCACGGCTCCGGTGGACTTCGAGCCGCCCGCGGACTTCGGGACGCCGCAGGAGCTGATCACCACCGTCATGGACGTGTCGCCCTACGTCGAGCGCAAGCGCAAGGCACTGGAGGCGCACGCCAGCCAGGGCGACAACATCTTCATGCTCCGGATGCCCGAGGAGGCCCAGCAGCGTGCGTTCGGCCAGGAGTCCTTCATCAGGCACCTCAGCCACGTCACCGTCCCCGAAGGCCTGGAGAACGACCTCTTCGCGGGCCTTCGCTGATCCACTTATCCACAATCGAAGCCCGTACGGGGTCCGGCAGTGGCCAACGTCTGTCCACAGGCTGTGGACAGACGTTGGCGGCGTCTGTGCATCCTGTGGATGAGAGCCGGTGAGCGGCCACAAACCCGCTCGCGCTCCGGGGGGTGCTCCTTCTACCGTTCGACCATGGCAGTTCTCATCTCGGTGAACATCGGCACAGCCCGTACGAACCCGTGGAAGGACGCCGGGACGACCTGCATCGACAAGCGTCCGGTGGCGGGACCTGTCGCGGTGAGCGCGCCGGGCCCCAAGGGGGCGGGGGCGGTGGGCCTCGCGGGCGACCGGGTCCACGACGTCAAACACCACGGCGGCGATGACCAGGCGGTCTACGCCTACGCGCGTGAGGACCTCGACGGGTGGGCCGCCGAGCTCGGCCGCGAGCTCCCGGCCGGGGTGTTCGGCGAGAACCTCACGACCTCCCGGCTCGACGTCAACGGCGCGCTGATCGGCGAACGCTGGCGGATCGGCGGGCAGGTCGTCCTCGAGGTGTCCTGCCCGCGCATCCCGTGCGGCACCTTCGAGGGCTGGATGCGCACCGGCGGCTGGATCAAGCGGTTCACCGGGAAGGCGCTCCCGGGCGCTTACCTACGGGTGGTCGAACCGGGTGAGATCCAGGCCGGGGACGAGATCACGGTCGTGGACCGTCCCGGCCACGACGTCACCGTCGCCATGGTGTTCCGGGCCCTCACTCTCGAACCCGACCTGTTGCCCAGGCTCCTGACCGCCGACGCGCTGCCCGAAAACGCCCGCAGACGCGCCGCCGCCTACCTGCGGTGACGTAGCTGGACGAACAGCGGGACGCCGGTCAGTCGTCGAAGCTGGCGAAGTACGAGGCCGCCATGTCCTCGTCTCCGTGCCCCTTCTCCACGGCGCGGCGGAACCGCTCGGCGCCCGCGGCGACCACGTCGAGGCGCACGCCCACCTGCTGGCCGGCGGCGACGATGAGCCGCGCGTCCTTTTCCGCGACAGCTGTCGCGAAGCTCGGGGTGAAGTCGCCGGCCCGGATGGCCGCGGACTTGGCCTTGAGGTAGCCGAGGTCGAGCGGGCCGCCGGCGATCGCGTCGAGGAAGCTCTGCGGGTCCACGTCCAGGCCCTTGGCCAGCGCGAGCGCCTCCGCGACGCCGTGCGTGACCGCCAGCACCCAGCTGTTGGCGACCAGCTTGAGCCGGGTGGCCGCGCCGGCCGCGCCGTCGTCGCCCACCCAGGTCGTACGGCTGCCTACCGCGGCGAAGACGGGGGCGAGCGTGGCGCGGGCTTCCTCGGGCCCGGCGGCGAGCACCGTCAGCCGGCCGCTCTCCGCCGGCTGCCTGGTGCCGAGCACCGGGGAGTCGATGAAGACCAGTCCGTGCTCGGCGGCGAAGGCGGCGAGGTCGGTGAGGGGCTCCACGCCGACGGTCGTGCACTGGGCCCAGACGGCGCCCTCGCGCAGGCCCGGGGCGGCGTCGCGCATCACCTCGAGGACGGCCGGCCCGTCGTACAGCATCGTGAGCACGACGTCGGCACCGTCCACAGCCTCTGCCGGGGTGCCGCTGACCCGTGCGCCGTCCGCCGCGAGCGGCTCGGCCTTGGCGCGGGTGCGGTTCCACACCCGAACGTCGTGACCGGCCCGCGCCAGGTTGCCGGCCATCGCGGCCCCCATGATGCCGGTGCCGAGCACTGCTACCGAGGTCTTGTCACTCATGGACGGATCTCTCCCTGCTGCATGGAGGAACTCTCTGCGGCCGGCGTCACGCCGGCCGAGGCGGGCGGTTCCTAGTGAAGCACTCAAGATCATCTTTCTGTGACGTACCCCGACCGGCCCACACCGGGCTCGACGTTTTGGGATCATCGCCCAATGCGCCATCTCGAACTTGTGACCGTTGTCGTGCGCGACTACGACGAGGCGATCTCGTTCTATGTGGACACCCTGGGCTTCCAGCTGCGCGAGGACACCCGGATCGACGACGAGAAGCGCTGGGTGGTGGTAAGCCCGCGCGGCGCCCGGGAGACCGGAGTGCTGCTGGCCAAGGCCGCCAACGACCGCCAGCGGTCCCGCGTGGGCGACCAGACCGGCGGCCGCGTGGGCATCTTCCTGCACACGGGTGACTTCGAGGGCGACTACGCCCGGATGAGGTACGCCGGTGTCTCGTTCCTGGAAGAGCCCCGGCAGGAGAGCTATGGGAAGGTCGCCGTCTTCGAGGACCTCTACGGCAACCGCTGGGACCTCATTCAGCCCGCCGAGGCAAGCTAGGTCAGCGGCAGGCAGCGGAGGACGAACCGAGTCCTTACGTCCCGTAGCTCCTCTTGGCGGCTGTTCGAACTCGTGGTCGCACTACCGAGTCACTAACCCAGCGTGACCGCCTGCTCGGGGCACTGCCGGACGGCCGACCTGGCCGCGTCCGCGTGGTCCGGCCGGACCTCCCCATCTCCGATGACGGAGCCGTAGCCCTCTCCGTCGTCTTCCACCAGATCCGGAGCGACGTCGAAACACCGTCCGTGGCCCTGGCACCGCTCGAAGTCGATCGAGATCCTCACCGACGGCCTCCTCCACCTGGCGGAAACACGATGGGGCCATTGTCGAGCGCGGTGATGGCGTTCGGCCAGTCCACACGCAGGCGCCGTGCGAACAGTCCGTGACCGGCCCGCGGTGGCGCTGGAGCGGTCCGCCATCCGCGCCCGTCTCAGCCTGACGTGTGACTCCTTGCACTCTTTGCCCGACTCTGTACGCGGTAAGGAGGTTCGTGTTAGTTCTTTACAAGGATGCAGATACGGGTGGTAGGCAGGAACGACCGCTGCGTGCAGAGGAGGCGCCGATGTTGACCGTCGACCTGGTGAGGGCCGGAGCGCGCCGGCACCGGGACCGCGTGGCGATCCGGTACCGCGACGCGTCGCTGACGTACCGGCAGGTCGGGGAGGCCTCCAACCGCATCGCCAACATCCTGATCGGCGCCGGTCTACAGGCGGGTGAACGCGTCGGGCTGCTGGTCGGCAACGGGCTGTGGACCCTGCCGCTGGACTTCGCCTGCCTGAAGGCGCGGGTCTGCCGGGTCCCGCTCAACGCGCGGCTGTCGATCACCGAGCAGGTACGGATGCTCGCCGACGCGGGCGTCCGCAGCCTGGTGTACGAGCCCGCGCTGACCGACCGGGCCGACGAACTGGCGAAGGCGCTGGACGGGCTCCGCACGCTCAGTCTCGGCCCGGGCCGGTCCGGGGACGTCGACCTGCTGGCCGAGATGGACCGGGCCTCCGCGGCCGACCCCGCGCTCCCCGTACGGCCCGACGATGTGATCCTCGCGCTCTACACCTCGGGTACGACCGGCACGCTGAAGGCGGTGCAGCACACCCAGGCGGGCTACGCCGCGATCGCCGCGAACATCCTGGCGAACCTGATCAGCCCGGGCCGCGACGACGTCATGCTGCACGCCGCCCCGCTGATCCACGCCAGCGGCACGTTCGTCCTGCCGTTCTGGCTCCGCGGCGGCCAGTCGGCGATCCTGGACGGGTTCGACCCGCAGGGCTATCTGGACGCGATCGAAAGCTACGGCGCCACCCACGTCAACCTCGTGCCGACCATGCTCCAGATGCTCTTCGCCTCGGGCGGCGCGCATGCCGACGTCCGGAGCCTGCGTTCGGTCGTCTACGGCGCCTCCCCGATGCCCCAACCGGTGATCGAGGAGGCGATGGAGGCCTGGGGGCCCATCTTCACGCAGTACTACGGCCAGACCGAAGCGCCGCTCTGCATCTCCGTGCTCCCGTCCGAGGACCACCTCGGTCCCGGTGCTCCGCTCGGATCGTCCGGGCAGGTCTGCGTCGACGCGGAAGTACGGCTGATCGACGAGCAGGGCGCCGAGGTGGCGCCGGGTGAGCATGGCGAGGTCGCGGTGCGCGCGCCCTTCACCATGGCCGGCTACCTGAACGCCCCCGAGCTGAACAGGGCGACCTTCCTCGGCGACGGGTGGATCAGGACCCGCGACATCGCGCGGTTCGACGAGCGCGGCTACATGTACCTGGTCGACCGTACGTCCGACATGATCGTGAGCGGTGGCTACAACGTCTATCCGCGTGAGGTCGAGGACGCGCTGCACTCCCACCCGGCCGTGGCCGAGTGCGTGGTGGTCGGCGCCCCGGACGAGCGGTGGGTCGAGGCGGTGGTCGCGTTCGTGCACCGGCGACCGGGCGCCGAGGTGAGCGCCGCGGAGCTCACCGCCCACGTACGGCCGCGGCTGGCCGGCTACAAGGTCCCCAAGCGGGTGGAGTTCGTGGACGCGATCCCCAAGAGCCCGGTCGGCAAGATCCTGCGCCGAGCCCTGCGCGACCCCCTCTGGGCAGGCGTGGATCGCCACAACTGACGGAGATCACCCACATGCCGAGCGAACGCCGGACGTATCTCTGGGAGAATCGCGTGGACACCTGTAGATGCTGAAGAGGAGGAGCTGCCGGCATGGAGCTGCGCCAGCTTCGCTATTTCGTGACGCTAGCGGAGGAATTGCACTTCGGCCGGGCGGCCAGGCGTGAGCACATCGTGCAGTCGGGGTTGAGCCAGCAGATACAACGGCTGGAACGTGAGCTGGGGGTGCTCCTGTTCGAGCGCAGCACCCACCATGTCGCGCTGACCGCCTCGGGCGCGGCGTTCCTGGGCGAGGCCCGCCAGATCCTGGCCCTGGTGGAGCGGGCCACGCTGGTCGCCCGTAGCGCGGTAGGAGCCTCGCCGACCGTGCGGGTCGGCATCATCGACTCCGGCTACGACTCGATGCCGCAGATCCTGTACGAGGTCCAGGCCAGGCACCCGGATCTGGTGATCCATCAGACCGAGGCCGGGGTGCCCGAGCAATATCAGCAGCTGGCCGACGGCCGGCTGGACGTGGGTATCGGACGGGCGACCATGGCACCGCCGGAGGTCGCCTCGACGCTGTTCCGCCAGGACCCGCTCGGCGTCCTGGTCCCCAACGGGCATCCGTTCGCCGAGCTGGAGGGCATACCCGTCGCCACCCTCGCGCGGGAACCGCTCCTGCTGGCCGAGGCCAAGCAGGCCCCCGAGTTCAACCAGTTCGTGGTGGAGATGTGCCGCGAGGCGGGCTTCACCCCCACCGTGTACGAGGGCACGGTCGGGAGCATCCGCGCCGCGGCCGATCTCGTCGCGCAGGGGCGGTGCCTGTACTGCGTGCCATCCTCGTGCATCGCGGCGCTGCCGGGGATCATGTGGCGGCCGCTGGTGGACCCGGTGTCGTATTACCCGTGGTCGATTCTGTGGCGGGCCGACGACGAGTCCGACCACGTGCGCACCATCGTCAGCTGCGCGCAGGCCATGTCCGGACGTCTCGGCTGGCTGGCCACCACGGATCAGCCGGCGGGTTGACCTGATCACCGCGGCTCGACGGGCTCGACCGGCTCGGGGGTCTTGCTCAGCGGACCGGGGCCGCCCGGCGTAGTGGGACGCCGAGGGGCCGGAACGCGGCTTTCGCGTCCGGTCAGTCGCCGCAGCCTGGATGGGTCATCGATCAGGGAACCGTCGTCGATGGCGTCCTGGCGGCTGCGGCGATGCGGCAGCCGATCCACGCGCGTGCGTGGGCGCCTGCGTGCCAGCAGGGGCAGCAGGAGACCGGCGGCGCCGGCGAGCATCAGGATGACGCCGGCCACGTTCAGGTCCACTCCTAGTACGGGACCGCCGGTGAGGGCGAACGTCAGGATCGCCCCGCAGGCGATGAGGGTGATGCCCCCGGTCCGAACCATCTGTACGCCTGCTTCTCTCGGCGGCCAGGCACTGCGGGCCGGCCGGTGACCGGCGCTCGCAGCGGTAAGGCGGCCTGAGTGCCACTGTCCTCCTCGTCGGCAGACGGGGATACGGGCAACCGCCGGGCCTGTTATCACCAAAACCGATCAGCGTGCGGAGCGGCTCGGGCAAAGGATTCGTAGCCTTATCGCCGCTGGTGATGAGGCTTGTGGGCGTTGCCTCTTTCCCCGGCCACCAGGCCGGCGTTTACTGAAAGAGATCAGCCGGCAGGGTCGGCTCCGCTTCCTCGGCTCAGGGGGCCGCACCATGACGACCACACGGACCGCCGATCGCTACACCGGAGTCGAGCCGTTTCCCGAGATCGTCGCCGACTCCTGGACGGGCAGAAGGCGCCTGCAGCTGTTCCTGACGGGACTGATCGTGGTGGTCCCGTTCGCCGGGCTGGCAGTGGCGGTGTGGCTGATGTGGGGGCACGGGATCGGGCTGACGGACGTGCTCCTGGCCGCCGTTCTGTACATCGTCACCGGATTCGGGGTCGCTGTCGGGTTCCACCGGCTCATCACCCATCGCAGCTTCACCTCCAACCCGTGGCTGCGTGTCACCCTCGCGGTGGCCGGCTCGATGAGCTTCGAGGGCAACGTGATCCACTGGGTGGCCGTCCACCGGCGGCATCACGCCTTCACGGACCGGCCCGGTGATCCACACTCGCCGTACAGATACGGGACGGGCCTGTACGGGCAGCTTCGCGGCCTGGCCCACGCCCACCTGGGATGGTTCTTCCGCAACGACCCGACGTCGGCCGACCGCTACGCACCCGACCTGCTCGCCGACCGCGCGATGGTCCGGGTCGCCAAGGCCTTTCCGGCGTTGTGCGTCGTCTCACTGACGCTGCCGTTCCTGGCCGGTTGGGCCATCGGCGGAAATCTCCGCGCCGCGATGACCGCGTTCCTGTGGGCGGGCCTCGTCCGGGTCCTGCTGCTGCAGCACGTCACCTGGAGCATCAACTCCCTGTGTCACATGGTCGGATCACGCCCGCACCGCACTCGGCGGTTCGACCGGTCGACCGACCTGTGGTGGCTCGCGCTGCCGTCGTTCGGGGAGAGCTGGCACAACGGCCACCACTCCGACCCGACCTGCGCGCGGCACGGTGTCCGGCCGCACCAGGTCGACGTATCCGCCGGCCTGATCCGCGTCTTCGAACGGCTCGGCTGGGCCACCGGCGTGCACTGGCCCGGCCGCGACCACCACGACCGCCAGGACCCCCCGCGCCGGCGCCGTCAGCCCGACCGGGCCTCCGAACCCGCCGTCCACTGACCGGGCTCCACGTTGACAGCGGCATGCCACCCGGCCGTTCGCCTACGCGGCATCACCGAACCACGCGTACGGTCAAGCTCATGAATGGCCTTGCGAATGTATGGGTGTGTGCCGAGAACCTCGAAGTGTTCCGGGCCGACCGGATCATCAGCCTGTACGTCCCGGACGCCTCGGACTGGGAGGTGGGGGCGGACCACGACCAGGTGACCGTGATGGCCAAGGTGACCGGCGGCCGCGGCGATGACTCCGGTCAGGAGGTCACGCTGCTGAGGTGCCCCAAGAGCCTGGGCGCGTTCTTCATCGCCGAGCTCGCGCTGACCCTCGGCACCACGACGGATTCCAAGGAGACGCAGTTCGTCTTCCCGTACGTGAGGGTCACCGGCTCCAAGGTGACGAACGCCGGGTGGACCCTGCAGACGTCCCTCGCCGCAGGGCCCGGCGACGTCCCCCACGGGATCGGGCGGTTCCAGCGCGAACTCGCGATCTGGGCCGGTGCGGGGGCGGCTGGGATCCACAGCAGGTGAAGCCGGCCCGGCGGACAAGGGCCACGGCCGTGTGGTGACGGGAGTGCAGCCGCTCAGGCGGGCGGCGGGTAACCGACCTCGACCGAGCCGGACCTGTTCGTCACATTGATGACCCGGTGAGACCTGCCGTTGACGAGTTCCGGGTCGACCTTCGTGGCCCCGCTGATCGATGAGCCGGTCACCTGGTACTGCTCGCCGGGCGGCAGTCCGACCCGGACGTCGCCGGATGTGATCGCGAGGTCCAGTCGCCGCGGAGAGCCGGCGAATCCGAGCCGGATCGCTCCGGAGGACAGCTTCGCGTCCACCCGCGGAGAGCTGAGCACGGTGCCGTTGATCAGACCGGAGGTTCCCCGGGCCCACACGTTGCCGCGTGCCGCTGCGATGCGGATCGCCCCCGAGGTCGTCTGGAGCCGGAGGTCGCCGTTGATGCCGCGTACGTCGATCGACCCGGAGGCGACTTCGGCGCGCATCGCGATCTCGGCGGGGACCTGCACGTCCAGATCGGTCCCGCACTCCAGCGAGTCGTACAGGCGGGCCCGGCCGCAGACCACGGTGATCCGCAGGGTGGTGCGGTCCCAGGAGAGCAGGACGCGTGGTCTGCTCGTGACCCAGGTCAGCCTGCTGTGGATCTTGATCAGGTCCCCCGCGGGCCCCGGGCTGACCCTGACGCCGGCGTGCGCGGAGTCGATCTCCAACGCCGTGATCGGGTGGCGGTAGGCGGCGACCTCCGACCGGCTGCGCACCATCAGCCGGCCCCACGCCTGCACGACGAGCGGCAGGATCACCACGATCGCCGTCACGGCCGCGACAGTGACCCAGAGGGCCCGGCGCCGCGGACGGTCCGGACCCGTCATGCGCCCACGTCCATGAATCGCAGCACGGCCAGCACCCGGCGGTGGTCGGCGTCCGTGGGCGGCAGGTCCAGCTTGGCGAAGATGTTGTTGATGTGCTTGGCCACCGCGCTGTCGCCGACCACCAGCTTCTCCGCGATGCCCGCGTTTGAGCGGCCCTCGGCCATGAGCGCCAGGACCTCGCGCTCGCGCGGCGTCAGCCGGTCGAGCGGGTCCCTGTGCCTGCGCAGGAGCAGCTGCGACACGACCTCCGGGTCCAGCGCGGTCCCGCCGGCGGCCACCCTCCGCAGCGCGTCTATGAACGCCGACACGTCGGCGACCCGGTCCTTGAGCAGGTAGCCGACCCCGCTGGTGTTGCCCCCCAGCAGCTCCGCGGCGTACCGCTCCTCGACGTACTGCGAGAGCAGCAGCACCGCCACCGACGGCCACTGCCGCCGGATGACCAGCGCCGCCCGTACGCCCTCGTCGGTGTACGCGGGCGGCATGCGCACGTCCACGATCACCGCGTCGGGTTTGTGCTCTTCCACCGCCACGAGAAGTCCCTCGGCGTCGCCGACCGCGGCCGCGACCTCGAAGTCCGCGGTCTGCAGCAGCTTGATGAGCCCGGCCCGCAGCAGGACCGAGTCCTCGGCGATCACAATGCGCACGGCAACTCCACGGTGATGACGGTCGGGCCCCCGGCGGGGCTGGCGATCCGGAACGTACCGTCCACCGAGGCCACCCGCCGGACCAGACCGGACAGGCCGGTCCCGCGGGACGGATCCGCGCCACCGACGCCGTCGTCGGTCACGGTCATCCGCAGGACGTCCCCGAGCCGCTCCACGGTGATCTCCATCTCGGACGCGCGCGCGTGCTTGCTGACGTTGGTGAGGGTCTCGGAGGCGACGAAGTAGGCCACCGCCTCGACCGTGGGGGAGGCCCGCTCGGGTACGTCGACGCGCAGCCGTACGGGCAGCGGCGCCCGCGCGGCGATGCCGGACAGGGCGGCGTCCAGGCCCCGGTCGTCCAGGATCGCCGGGTGCAGGCCGCGGACGAGGCCGCGCAGCTCGGTCAGGGCCTCCTTGGCCTCCTCGTGCGCCTCGACGATGACCTGCATCGCTTCGGAGGGCACGTCCGCGAGGGTCTCCCGCGCGATCCCGAGGTTCAGCGCGAGCGAGACCAATCTCTGCTGTGCGCCGTCGTGCAGGTCCCGCTCGATGCGGCGGCGCTCGGCGTCGGCCGCGTCGACCACTCCCGCGCGGCTCTCGGTGAGGTCCTCGACCCGCCGCTCGAGCTCCTTGGCGTGGCTGGGCCCGAGCAGCAGCGCCGCCGCCCCTAGGTCCAGCCGGGTCGTGAGGGCCGCCACCGCCGGCGCGAGGAGCAGGAGGGCGACACCGGCCGCGGTGACGAAGCCGTCCCGGACCGGATGGTCCGTCAGGACGAGCGGGCTCTCGTCCGGCAGCAGCCACGCGTACGAGCACACCATGGCCAGCCCGATCCCGGTCGCCCAGGCGACGATGGTCAACAGCCCGCCCGCCGCGACGGCCGGACCGGCCAGCGCGTGGTAGCCGATCTGCCGCCACGTCGCCTCCCACCGGACCCAGGCCACCGCGCCGCGCCACCCCGGCCGCCGGTCGGCCTGGAGGATCGGAGGGATGTCCACTCCGAGCAGAGCCCAGAAGCGGTGCCGCTGCGCCGCCGTCAGCACCTTGACCCCGACCCGGATGACGACCGCCTGACCGGCGAAGATGAACAGCACCGCGATCGGGGGCCCGGGCGCCGCGGCCGTCCACGGCCACACGAGGACCACGAGAGCGACGAGCTGCAGTGGTACGCCCGCCGCGGCGAACGTGGTGTTCCGCCACGCCCAGGCCGACCACGGAGCGTGCGCGGACGCCCACCGTAGCCGAGCCGTCAACGTCATGGGTTAACCGTAATTTCAGCGGACGGGGTATCGCGATAACCCCCGCTTCACCAAAGAGGGTAAAGCTAGTGCCACCCCGAAGTCGGATATGGGCGTTACTGCACGTGGCGCCCCCGACCGGAACGCTGGTAGCCGTGCCCACGGAGTGGGGCGCGGATAGGAGATCAGCCCCATGGCCACCAGCATGCGGCGCGTTGTGTCCGGCCTGACCGGCACGCCCTGGTCCGTACGGCTCGCGGGACACGGGCGGGCCGCCTTGGAGATCTACGACGAGGAGCGCTTGATCGACGTGGTCGTGGCGACCCCGGTCGCCCCCGAGCTGCTGCGCGGCGCACGTCGCGGCGTACGGGCCGGACACCCGTACACCCTCGCGTGGGGGCGCCTGCCCGGTGATCCGGCCGACCTGGCGGTCACCTTCACCCGCGGCCGGCTGCGCAGGCGAGCCCACCATGCGGAGGTCACGGCGGTCGGCGAGTTCGTGTGGCTTGCGGTCGCGGCCGGCCGGTTCGACGGCGTCACGGTCACGCGCGGCGAAGCCACGTGCGCGCGCCGGCGGGTCGGGACGGGCCGGTCGTGGTAGCGGTCACCGCCGGGCGCGGCGGACACCCTGCCGGCGGATTCGCCGGCGTGGAGCCGATGGCCGGGGTGGTGTCCCTCGTCGCAATGATCGCTGCGACACTTCTGCTCGTGGACGCGTGGTTCGACGTCACCACGGCTTCCACCGGTCCCGACCAGATGACCGCCATCGCCATGGCGGTCTGCCTCGAGGTGCCCATCGCGCTCGGATGCGCGGTGCTGGCCGGGTGTACCCTCCGCCGACACCTGCCGTAATACCCCCTGTTGGTCGACCGTAAAGGTGACACAAGTGCACGGAAGCCCTGCCCCCGTCAGCATGGGTCGACGGATAACCATCGTGTCGGCCGGCGTCGGGGCGGGACATGACGGCGCGGCCGGAGAGCTGGCCCGCCGGCTGCGTACGGAGGGCTTCTCCGTCGAATGCCTGGACTTCCTCGACATGCTCCCTGTCGCGTTCGGGCGGGTGCTGCGGCAGGCGTACGCACTGCAGCTCAGGGTCGCGCCGGAGAGCTGGGGCCAGCTGTTCACCGAGCTGCACCGGCGCCCGAGGCTCGCCGCGACCGCGCAGGGCGTCGGAGGTCTCGCCGCCCGGCGGCTCCGCCGCAGGCTGCGGCCCGGCACCACCGCGGTGGTCTCCACCTATCCGCTGGCCAGTCAGGCGCTGGGCCGGCTGCGGCGGCGCGGACTGCTGGACGTGCCGGTGATGACCTACCTGACCGACCTGTCCGTACATCCGCTGTGGGTCGCCGAGGGCGTGGACGCCCACCTGGCCCTGCACCCCGTCGCGGCCCTGCAGGCGCTGCGGCTCGGCGCCGAAGACGTACGGGTGGCCGCGCCGGCGGTACAACCCGCGTTCCGGCCCGCGGAGTCGGCGCTGGAGCGGGCCGCGGAGCGGGTGCGGTTCGGGCTGCCGGAGGACGGGCCACTCGCGCTCGTCGTCGCGGGTTCGTGGGGCACCGGGGACATCCTCACCACGGCCCAGGACCTCGCGGAGTCCGGGCTGGCGACGCCGGTGGTGGTGTGCGGGCGCAACGAGACCCTGCGCAAGGCGGTCACCCGGTCGGGGACGGGCCCGGCGCTGGGCTGGGTGGACGACATGCCGGCACTGATGCGCTCGTGCGACGTGGTGATCCAGAATGCCGGCGGGCTGAGCTCGCTGGAGGCGCTCGCCACGGGCCTGCCGGTGATCAGCTACCGGTGCCTGCCGGGCCACGGGAGCACCAACGCCGCCGCCCTCGACGAGGCCGGCTGGGCACCGTGGGCGCGGCGGCCGGAGGACCTGCCGGAGCTCCTGGCGTCCGCCCTCACCAGGCCTGCCCCGAGCTTCCCCGACGAGCGACTTATGGCATCCGACCCGGCGGGCCTCATCGCGGAGATCGCGGGCGGTTCCCGGGTCACGGACCTGCCACCGGTCGCCGTGGAGCCGGCCGCGTCAGAGGTGCTGTCCTGATGCTGCGGGCACTCGAAGCGACCCTCGGCGTCACGCTGGCCGCGCACGCCGCTCCGGCCATCGCCTCCATCGCGCCCCTGCGGCGGCGCCTGCTGCCGGGCCTGTCCGGCGCCGGGGACCCCGGCCATATCGCGTTGACCTTCGACGACGGGCCGGACCGCGCCTCGACGCCGGCGTTCATCGACACGCTCGCCCAGCACGGGGTCAAGGCCACGTTCTTCCTTCTCGGCCGGATGCTCGAGGCCGCGCCCGAGCTGGGCGCGCGCCTGGCCGACGCCGGGCACGAGGTCGCGGTGCACGGCTGGGACCATCGCGTCATGCTGTTCCGCGGGCCTCGGGAGACCCTGGACGATCTCGCCAGGGCCAAGGACGCCATCACCGCCGCGACCGGCCGGATCCCGCGGTGGTACCGGCCGCCGTACGGCGTGCTGAGCGCCTCCGCGCTGTGGGCGGCGCGACGGCTCGACCTGACACCGGTGCTGTGGACGAACTGGGGGCGCGACTGGACCCGCGCCGCCACTCCGGCCTCGGTGTTCGGGACCCTGACCCGCGACCTCAAGGGCGGGGCCACCGTGCTCCTGCACGACTCCGACTGCACCTCGGCCCCGGGCTCGTGGCGCAACACCCTCGGCGCGCTGCCCGCCCTGCTCGAGGGGGTACGGATCAGGGGTCTGTCGATCGGGCCTCTCCGCGACCACGCCCTGGATGCCGTGCTGCCAGGTTAACGCGACCCTGACCTTGCGATGAGTCTGGGCTGACCTCTGGGCGTCTAGCGTGACCGTCGAGCGACTGACCGGGATAGCCCGATCGTGATCGTCGGCTGGATCAGCTCACCCGGGGGGGCACATGGGGCTTACGAGCAGCGGATTCATCGACCTGCTGTTCGTCTTGGTCGCGGTGTCGATCACCGCGGCGGTGTGGTCGTGGCCACGGTTCGCTGGACCGGGGGCCGCGCCCGTGCTGTCGCGCCTCGGCCTTCTGGCAGTGACGCAGGTCGCCACGCTGGTGGCGGTGCTCGCCTGGGTGAACGCCTACTACGAGTTCTACGCCGGCTGGGACGACCTGCTCGGCGTGAACGCCGGCGTGGCCCAGGTGCAGCAGGTCCGGGGCGCAAGCCCCGTGCCCGGGCCGGTGGCCGACGTGCCGGTCAAACGGCTGAGCCCCACGGGCAAGGGCGCGAATCCGGGACGGGACGGAGCAGTGGAGGAGTTCCGCTTCCATGGGGCGAACACCGCCCTCAGCGCCGACACCTACGTCCGGCTTCCTCCGCAGTACTTCAAGCCCGCCTTCGCCACCCGGCGATTTCCGGTCGCCATCGTCCTCACCGGCTACCCGGGCAATCCGGCCGCGCTGATCCACGCGATGCACGTCCCGGCGCTGGTCCGCAAGGGCGAGCTGTCCGGCAAGGTGCAGCCGATGATCTTGCTGATGATGCGCCCCACCGTGGCACCGCCCCGGGACACCGAGTGCACCGACGTTCCGGGCGGCCCGCAGGTGGAGACCTTCTTCTCCCAGGACGTGCAGGCCGCGATGGCCTCGCACTACCGGGTCGCCACCGGTCGCGGCGGCTGGGGCATCATGGGCGACTCCACCGGTGGCTACTGCGCGGCCAAGATGGCGCTCAGGCATCCGGATCGATTCGCCGCCGCGGCCTCCCTGTCCGGATACTTCCGCGCCCTCCAGGACCTGACGACCGGCGACCTGTACGGCGGCAGCAAGGCGGTGCGCAACGAGAACGACCTGCTGTGGCGGGCGCAGCACCTGCCCGCGCCCGCGGTCTCCCTCCTCGTGGCGTCCTGCCGGATCGGGGAGAGGACCTTCCCGGAGGCGCAGCGCTTCCTCGCCCTGGTCCGGCCGCCGACCCAGGCCCAGAGCCTCTTCCTCGACTCCGGCGGGCACAACTTCCGCACGTTCCGCCGGATGATGCCGACGGCCCTGGAGTGGCTCAGCGCCCGCCTCAGACCCGAGTGATCGCCCGCCTTCCCACTGTGATCTCACACATGTTCGGGCTGCACCATGGTGAAACGCCGTTACGGTGAGGTGCCCGGCCTGGACTTCCGCCTACGTACGTACACGCCTACTAAGGAGCACGCCGTGGCCTGGATATTGCTGATGGGCGCGATCGTGCTCGAGGTGCTCGGCACGACCTGCATGAAGCTGACGGCCGGCTTCAGCAGGCTGTGGCCCACTGTCGGCATGGTGGTCGCTTATGCGGGCTCGTTCGGCCTGATGACCCTGACGCTCAAGTCGCTGCACGTCAGCACGGCCTACGCGGTCTGGTCAGGGGTCGGTACGGCGCTGATCGCCGTGATCGGCATGACCGCTCTCGGTGAGCCGTTCGGCTGGCCCAAGGTCGCCGGCATCAGCCTGATCATCGGCGGCGTCGTGATGCTCAACCTCGGCGGAGCGCACTGAGTTCCGCACTGATTCGGATGAACGGCTTGAGACCGTCCCAAAGGTGCGTACTGCCGCAAACTCGCTGCGAAAACAATCTTCCATAAGCGTTGGCCTCGGGTTAGATTACGGACGTTTTGTCCGCGATCTACGACTTCGAGGCAAAGATGCGGAAAGTCCAGATCGGTGCAATTGCGGCGCCCGGAATCCTCGTCGCAGCTGCCCTAGTCCCCCTCGTCGCGACGACCCCCCAGATCAACGCGGTTCCGGTGGCCGCGGTCGACGTCTCCCACCCGGGTGAGACCGAGACCATCAGCGCGGCCTTCAAGCTGAAATGGCAGCCGACCGCCCCGCAGGCCCTCCAGGAGATCGACGGCCTGGTGGCCGACGGCACCCACGGCATCAAGACCACGTCGATGGCCACGGTCGCCGCGGACGGCGAGCACACACTGGCGTGGAAGACCGGCTGTTCCACCGACGCAGCGGCGGTGAACGGGCTGGACGGCAAGGTCACGATGGGCGCCTGGTGCTTCCCCAGCGACACCGCCAACACGTGGTTTCCGCAAGGCGTGGCCATCAGCCGCACGTCCACGCTGGACGGCGTAGTGCTGAGCTGGGACGACGAGAGCACCCGCCGCACCCGCATCACCGTCGGGCCGCGCCCGGCCGTGGAGACAAGCGGGAAGTACCGCGTCGCGATGCTCGCCGTCCCGAGCCTGAGCGCTGCCGGGCGACTCATGGTCTCGGACGTGCGGCCGAAGCCGGTCTCGACTCAGGGGGTGGACGACCTCGGGCTGCACGCCGGCGGCATCGCCGTCGACGGCGACCGGCTCTATGTCGCCGACACCGCCGGCGGGTTCCGCGTTTTCAACCTGAAGAAGCCCTACGAAGTCCCCACGGGCAAGGACACCCTCGGCCTTGACCCGGGCGATGGCCAGTTCTACGCCCACCAGGCGAAGTACGCGTTGTTCGAGGAGGGCAGATATGTCTATGACTCCTCGGCCGGCACCTGTAAGAGCGACACGCTGGCACCGGACTCGCCGAGCCGTAACCTCTGCTTCAGCACCGTGTCCGTCGACCGCAGCTACCCCACGCCCGGCCTGGTCACCACGGAGTACCGGCGCACGTCCGGCGTCGTCGCCGGGAAGCCGGTACGGGTCGTCCGATGGCCACTCAACGCCGACGGCACCCTGAAGACCGATGCCGGCGGGGTCGTCACCTCCACGACGGTGTACGGGACGTACACCCCACGCATCCAAGGGGTCGTCGCGCACTACACCACCGGTCAGAAGACCAGCGTCTACTACGACACCTCGCTGTCGGCCTCGAGCGGCGAGGTGCTGGCCGGCACGATCTACAGCGACCGCGGCGGCCGGGACACCTGGAGCATCTCCGGCCCCAAGGGCGGTGAGTCCTTCGCCTTCGACCCGTACGCCGGGGGCGACCGGATCTGGAGCGTCACCGAGGCTCAGCACATGAGGATGCTGTTCTGGGTCTACCGCGACGAGCTGCAGCCGGCCTCCGACGAATAACGCCGAATTCTTCGGTTAGGCGGGCACGCGTGCCATGTCAGTCCCGGGGCTGGTCGAAGTCGACCTCGACATTTTCGAAGCCCTTGTGCCGTTCGGTTTCGGCGTAGGAGGTGTAGGCGCGCCGGTCGCCGGAGGTGAGGTCGACGTTGTCGGTGAAGGGGGTGAGCAGGCTGCGTGGCCACAGCCGATCCACGCGTACGACGTTGATCTGCGCACCGATCACGAAGATAAGGGCGCCGAGGTAGATCCAGGTGAGCAAGCCCAGCACGATCCCGAACAGGCCGTAGGTCGCGGTGGCTCCTTTGAGTGTGTAGCCGAGCAGGAACGTGCCCGCCCACTGCAGCACCTGCCAGGTGACAGCGGCGGCGACGGCCCCCACGCGGACCTGCGCGCTGGTGAGAGAGCGGGCGGTCAGCACCCTGAACGCGGTCATGAAGAGCGTGATGTTGAGGGCGATGGCCAGGATGGTCGCGCCCACCCGTACGCCACTGCCGTAGGCGCCCGCGATGGCGCTCAAGGCCGACAGCACGGTGGCCGCGAGGACTCCGGCGCCGCCGACCGCCAGCAGCAGCAGGCTGCGAAGCCGTGCGGTGATCGGGTTGGGACGGGAGTTGCGCGGCACCCCCCACATCTTGTTCAGGGCGTTCTGGGTGGCCTGGATGACCCCGAGGCCGCCATAGACGCTGCCCAGGATCCCGGCGATCAGGCCCAGGACGCTGCCGTGGAACGAGTGGATGTTCGTGCCGATCTGGTCACCGATGACCGGGAACTGGGCCAACGCCGAATCGAGCACCCGTTGCTGCAGGCCTGGACTGTCCTGCAACCCGAAGCCCAAAGCGGTGACCAGCAGCAGCAACAGCGGGAACAGGGACACGAACCCGTAGTAAGTGATCAAGGCCGTGAGATAGCTGCCCTGATCATCGACGAACTTGTAGACCACGGCCAGCGGCAGACCCGCCCAGCGATGCCGCCGCTGAAAGGCGTCCACGCGGCCGATCAACGACGGAAGAGAAGGATCATTCACAGACGCAAGATAGACCCGGGGCCGGCGGGCCGGCGTGCTCGTAGCCGAGGAACCCCGCCTCACACGTCCAGGCCGGACCATAGGCGGCCCCATCGTGGGTACGAGGCCCCCGATGAGCGATTCAGATCCCTCCAGGCCGGATGGGTCGTCGACTCGTGGGCAACCCATCGCCATCGGGCTGCTCGCGGCACCGGGCCCGACGTGTCAGCTCGCCGAGCGCCTGGCCCGCGAGCTTCCCGACCTGCTCGAAGAGCGCTTCCCGGGACTCTCCTGGCGGATCGAGGTGAGGGTGGAATCGCGTGCCGGACCGGGCGGCGACAGCGACGATCTCATCCGGGTGGCGCGCCGGCTGCTGCTCATCCGGGAGTGGAGCCTGGCGATCTGCCTGACCGATCTCCCGCTGTATGTCGGCCGGCGTCCGGTGACCGCCCACGCCAGCGTCTCACTCGGGGTGGCGCTCGTTTCGGTTCCCGCACTCGGGGTGGTGGGCCTGGAGGACAGGCTCCGGCGGACCGCACTACGCCTGATCGAAGGGCTGCTCGGCGGGAGCGTCTCGGGGAAGCCGGCCGGTCGGGAGGGACGTGTCCGGTTACCCGACGCGTTGCGGGAGATCAGGTCTCCGGTGGGCCGGGCGGAGCGAGAAGGCGACCAGGCCGTCAGGTTCGTCGCCCCGACCACGCTCGGCAACGTGCGGCTCCTCGCCGGCATGGTCCGGGCGAACCGGCCCTGGCGAGTGGTGGTGAGCTTGTCGCGCGCCCTGGTCAGCGCCCTTGGCATCGCCGCTTTCGCCCTCATTTCCCCGGGTGTCTGGCAGCTGGCCAACGACATGGGGGTTGCGAGGCTGGTGGGCGTGGCCGTCGGGTCCGTTCTCGCCATAGGCGGGTCCCTGATCATCGGGCACGGCCTGTGGGAGCGGAGCTCGGGACGCGAGTGGAGCGAAGAAGCACGGAGACGCATGCTCCTGTTCAACCTGACGACCGTCATCACCGTCCTGATCGGGGTGCTCACCCTCTATCTGGCCCAACTGGCCATCGCCGCGGCCAGCGTGCTGGTTCTCATTCCGCCGCAGACGCTGCAGTCCGAGATCGGCCGTGCCATCGGCCTCGGCAACTACCTGGCGCTGGCGTGGCTCGCGACCTCCATGGCGATGGCCGGCGGCGCCCTCGGCGCCGTGCTCGAAGACAACGCCGCCGTCCGTGAAGCGGCCTACGGATACCGCCCAGAGGAGAGCGTCGAGATCGATGACGCCGAGGCCAGCGTTTAGCGGTGGGCCGACGATCCGATCCAGGCCAAGACGAGACGTCCACTGCGGTGACATGCCCGAACGGAGCGCGGCGGCGAGCGCGAACCGCCCCGTCCCGGCCCCCAGATCCACGATGGTCGAGGCGTCGGTCAGGCCATGGAAGGCGAGCGGTCGTCGCGTTGGAGGAACTCCAGCCGGTTCCCGAGGTTGTCGAACGCGTACAACCGGCGGTGACCGGGGAAGTTGTCATCCCAGATCACCTCAACGTCCTTGGACGTCAGCCGCTCGGCCAGCAGGTCGAGGTCGGCGACCCGAATGCCGGGGTGCGCCTTGCGGGCGGGGCGGAAGTCGTGTTCCACACCCAGGTGGATCTCCAACGCGTCGGCGCGAACCCACAGACCGCCGCGGGCGGCGAGCACCGGCGGTTTCGTCAGCTCCACCATCCCGAGGACATCGACGTAGAACCGCCGGCACTCGTCCTCACTGCCCGCTGGAATGGCGAGCTGGACGTGGTGCAGGCCGTAGCCGAAGGACGACGTGTGATCGGGACCGTATCCCTGCGCTGACACCGGGTTCTCACTCATCGCCGCACCCCATCTCGGTCACGCCCGATCGCGTGATCCGCACCTTACCTCCGGGTGTTCTCCGCGATCCGGTCAGTCGCCGGGCTCCCACACCAGCGGGACATGGTCGATCCCGACGGTCCCCGCAGGCCAGTTCACCCGCGGCCGTACGCCCGGCGCCAGCTCGTACTCCGGGATGCGGCGATGCCACTCCTGCAGGACGAGCCTGAGCTCCATCCGGGCGAGGTGCACGCCCAGGCAGCGGTGCGGCCCGCCGCCGAAGGTCAGGTTCCGGTCCTGCCGGCCGAAGTCGATGCTGTCGGGGTTCCCGTGCACGGCCGCGTCCCGGTTGGCGGCACCGAGCGAGACCATCACGGGGGTCCCGGCCGGGAGCGACCGGCCGTACAGCTCGGTGTCCGTGACGACCACCCTGCTGATGACGGGTACGGCCGGGTCGTAGCGGATCAGCTCCTCCACGGCGTCCGGGATGATCGACGGATCCGCGACGATCCGCCGCCGTAGGTCCGGTCGCGTGGCGAGCGTGGCGAACATGGTGCTGAGACTGCTCGTGACCGTGTCCAGCCCCGCGAGTACGAACAGGAAGCAGAGGCCGAGGATCTCGTCGTGGGACAGGGCCTCGTCGGAGTCGTCGGCCAGCAGGTTGGTCAGGACGTCCTCGCCAGTGCCGCTCGTGCGTACGGCGATGTGGTCGTTCAGGTATAGGTACAGCTCCGTCGCTCCCCGTACGGTCTCCGGCTTCGCCTCCGCCGGCGCCATCGTGAGGGCCACGGGATCGAGGATCGCGTCCTTCCAGCCGATGAGGCGGTCCCGGTCCTCGAGGGGAAGCCCGAACAGGGCGAGGAACGCGTCCGCGGGGAAGGGGACGGCGAGCTCCTCGACGACGTCGCAGGAGCCGCGCGCGATGAAGCCGTCGATGATGCCGGAGAGCTGGGCCCGCAGTGGCTCCAGGAGCCGCGCGGCGGTACGGGGAGTGAAGAACGGCTGGAGCACCCGGCGGACGCGGGTGTGGTCGGGCGGGTCGAGGGTCAGCGGGATCAACTGGAACGCGCTGCCGAGCGACTTGTAGGTCAACGCCGAGGAGAAGACGCCCGGCTCCTTCAGTGCCTGGTCGGCGGCGTCACGGCAGGTGAGGACGTATCCGTCCCCTGCCCGCGCCACCGGCCCCGCTTCGCAGAGGATGGCGTATCCCCGAGTGCGGTCGTCCGCCATCGGAAGCTCGTCGAGGTCCAGCAGATCATCCGGCTTGGGCGTCAGGTCCGCACTCACGGAGGCTCCCTCATGCCCCTGCGATCGGGCACAGGAACCACGCCGGGGGTGGCGTGACTGCCTAGGGGCAAACCGGGCTATTCCCGGCCGCCGTCCTCCGTACGCAGCCGGGTGAGTCCTGAGATGGCCTGGTGATGGCCGGGTTCGGCCACCTGAAAGATTACTTTTCTCGAAGTGTGTATTGGGAGTATTTATACCTTTATCCGGTTAATTGGCGCTACTCTCGAAAATATTGTTCCCAATCAGCCGGTGACGAAACGCAGCAATGTTTCGCCATGAGTTCTGCGCGGGAACAGCAAAGGCATCAGAACACAGAGGGGGGTCATCCCCATGAAGAAATCAAAGAAAGCGCAGATTCTTCTCCCGTCTGTTGCACTTGCGGCAGTTCTTGGCATGTCCGGAACAGCCTCCGCGAGCCCGACCGAGCCCGTGCACACGAAGGTCCCCACGACGAGCGCCACTGCGCTCCCCGGCGATGACGGCGGAGGCGGCGGAGGCGGCGGCGGCGGCGGCCGTGACGGTGGCGGAGGCGGCGGAGGCGGCGGCGGAGGCCGTGACGGCGGAGGCGGCGGCGGCGGTGGCGGCGGAGGCC
>JAOPYH010000244.1 GCA_025964715.1 Streptosporangiaceae bacterium
CTGGTCATCCGGCACCCCTCCGGACACCGCCGGACCAGCGGCCTCGATTGACTTCAACTCCACACTCTGCACAGTCACTTGGCGTCTCTTCCTTGATCGGCAGATCCGCCGTTAGTTTTACACTCCCGCAGCGACCGCCCAGGGCGACACCAAAGAGAGGTGTTGATTATCTGCAAGTCCTAAGGTCACGGGCGCGGTGGAGCGAGGTGGGAGAGGCCGGGGCCAGGGGACCGCGTTCGGGCATGATGCCGAAGGGTGTGTTAGGTGCATCTGCACCGAGAGGGCGGGAGAGGGTGACCTGCTGTGCGCCTGCTCCGTTAGGACGGCGTGCGGCGCGGCCCTGGCGTGCGCACCACCGGGAGGTCGTGGTGCTGCTCGTCGGCGGCGAGTGCGTCTGCCGGCAGCCGCCGGTAGTCGTGCAGCAGTTCGGCGAGGTGGTCCGGGTCGATGTCGGTGGCGGTGACCAGTGCGGCCAGCAGTTCGGCCCGGGAGGTGCGTTCACCGGCCGCGGCCGCGGCGCGGACGAGGACGTTGAGTCTGGCGTCGACGTCGGCGGGCCACATGACGGAGGTGGTGCGGCGTGTCTCCTGGCGGCACAGCAGTTCCATGGTTCCCCCTCGGTGACACTTGCCGTATAACGAATATATACTGAGTGTATGGTGACGCTGCTGCAAGACCGTCAGGTTTCCGGACGTTTTACGGCTGGGCCGGTGACGGTGCAGGTGGCGGGGCGGACGCTGCGGCCCTCTGTGGTGTTCGACACCTATTGGCGGTTTGCTGCGGCCCGCCAGGCGGTGTATGAGGCGCGACTGGCGGGGCGTCCGCAGCCGTGGACCGACGACCCGATCATGGGCCGGTACCGGTTCACCAACTGCTATCGCGCCGCCGACCGTGTCAGCCAGGTGCTGATCGGTGAGGTGGTCTACCGCGGTTCACAGGACTGGGAGGAGGCTTTCTTCCGGACTCTGCTGTTCAAGATCTTCAATAAGGCATCCACCTGGCAGCTGCTCACCGGCGCGCTGGGGGAGGTGCGGTGGGACACCTACGACTACCGTGCTTTCGACGGGGTGCTGTCCTCGGCGTTCGCCAAGGGCGAGCGGCTGTACTCGGCTGCCTACATCGTGCCCCCGCCGCAGTTGGGCGAGGACCGCAAGCACCGCAATCACCTGCGGCTGCTGGAGATGATGATGACCTCTGGTGCGCCCGGCCGTATCCTGGCCGCTCCGACGATGCGCGACGCCTACGAGGTGCTGCTCGGCTATCCGGCGATCGGCCCGTTCTTGGCCTACCAGTACTTGATCGATCTCAACTACGCCGCGCAGATGCCGTTTTTGGAAGGGGACTTCGTTGTGCCCGGCCCTGGTGCCCGTGACGGTATCCGCAAATGCTTCGGCCGCGCTGCCGACGGCGTCGAGGCCGAGATCATCCGCTACATGGCCGACACCCAGGGCGAGCATTTTGCCCGGCTGGGACTGTCCTTCGGCGGGCTGATGGGCAGGCCGCTGCAGCTGATCGACTGCCAGAACCTGTTCTGCGAGGTCGACAAGTACGCGCGCGTCGCGCATCCGGACATCGCCGGTGTCAGCGGCCGCAGCCGCATCAAGCAGGCATACCGCCTGGATGCTGCTCCCATGACGGCGTGGTTCCCGCCGAAGTGGGGTCTCCAGACCTGACCGGCCTGGCCGATGGGGGTGTGGAGGGCCGGCCGGGCGGCGTGCCTTGGATCAAGCGCCGATGCCGAAAAGCGGTGCGGTGGCGGTGTGTTGCAGGGATGCGAGTTCGGCTTTGGTCGCCGCCGGCGGTGGAGGCCGTCAGGGTCAGGGGGCTGGTCAGCTCCCCGGTCACCCACAGGGCCCGGGGTGTGGGCGCGGCCTCACCCAGGAGCGACAGCTGCTCCTGGTCGGCGGGCGCCGTCGCCGTCACGCCCGGCGCAACGCTGTCCCAGCGGGCGGCCGGGACGTCGAGAGACCTGGGGCACGCTGATGCTGCACCGCGGCCTGGCGCGCGACTACGAGATGCTGCTGGCCAGCTCCGAGCCGATGATCTACTCGATGAGCGACAACATGACCCGCCGGCTGACCGACACCACGACTGCGACCTGGCGCGACCCGGTCGGCGCGAGGGCTGCCGCATAGCGGGGAGGAGCGCGATGAAACAGCTGCTGGTGCGGCTGGCCGCCCGCGAAGGAGTCGAGCACCTGCGCGAGCAGATCGATGCGTTGACGACCCAGCTCGCCGAGGCCGGGAGTGCTCTGACCCGCCTGGAGACCACCCGCGAGACGCTGCTCGCGATGGTCGCCGAAGGCGAGGCGGAAGCTACCGCAGACCCGGTCTTGTCCACCCTGGCCTACCGGCAGATCCTCGCCGCCTTCGAAGCGGCCGGGACCGGGCTCCGGGCCAAGGACCTCTGCCTGGCCCTCGATATCGGACTGGGAGCGAAGCAGACCGATGGCATGCGCGCCAAGCTCAAGCGCCTCGTCGGGCTGAACCCCGCGGGGCGCCCGGACGAGTCGTCCGGGCGCCCCGCGGGCGGCTACCTGATGGTGGTTCCGAGCATCGCCGGCGGCTGGTTGGCCGCGCCGACGCCCCAATTGGTGGAGGACGGGTCGGTGGTAAGAGTGCAGTCCACCGTGCGGGAGCCGACCAGGTCCCGGTGCGAGATCCAGCTTCTGGCGGTCTGGTGACCGTTCACCTTGAGCGTGTCGATGTACTGGAGTGTGGTGGAGGACGCGTCTGGCGCCTTGATGGTGATCTTGTTACCGTCGGGCTGGGTGATCACCGTCTTGGGGAACATCGGCGCTGACAGAATGTAGTTGCCGGTGCCCGGCTGTGCCTCGAACATGCCCAGCATCTCGAAGACGCCGAGCGCCGAGGTCGCGCCGAGGTCGTCATTGCCGGGGATGCCGTTGGGGCCATCGCTGTACAGCGCGCGCTGGGCGCGGGTGACCGCGGAGGTCTTCCACGGGCTGCTGGTCCAGGCGTACATCCACGGGGCGTGGAAGTCCGGCTCGTTGTTGGGGTTGAATTGGTAGTGGCCGGCGTAGTCGACAGAACCGGTCACCCAGTTGTCCGCGGCGGCCGTACTCGGGTCGGCCAACACCGCGGGCAGGGAGAAGAACGTGTCAAGTCGCGCTTGCGCCAGGGTACTTCCGCCCATCAGGTCGAAGAGCGCGTGCGGGTCCTGCTGGGC
>JAOPYH010000245.1 GCA_025964715.1 Streptosporangiaceae bacterium
GTCGCATCCTGGGGCTGGAGTAGGTCCCAAGGGTTGGGCTGTTCGCCCATTAAAGCGGCACGCGAGCTGGGTTTAGAACGTCGCGAGACAGTTCGGTCCCTATCCGCTGCGCGCGCAGGAGACTTGAGAGGATCTGTCCCTAGTACGAGAGGACCGGGACGGACGAACCTCTGGTGTGCCAGTTGTCCTGCCAAGGGCACGGCTGGTTGGCTACGTTCGGACGGGATAACCGCTGAAAGCATCTAAGCGGGAAGCCCACCTCAAGATGAGGTCTCCCTCCACCTTCGGGTGGGTAAGGCCCCCAGCAGACCACTGGGTTGATAGGCCAGACATGGAAGCACCGCAAGGTGTGGAGTCGACTGGTACTAATAGGCCGAGCGGCTTGAACACACAAACATCTGTTTGAGCGTAACGAAGATACTCGCGTCCCTGTGCGGTTCTCAGAAAACAAACAACCGCACCACTGTTAACGATCACCGTTGACAACTCTATAAAGACTTGGCACCACACCCCCAACGCCGGCAACGGCCAAAAAACGGGGGGGTGGCGAGCCGCGAAAGCGTTTCGGCGGCCATAGCGTTGGGGAAACACCCGGTCCCATCCCGAACCCGGAAGTTAAGCCCTTCAGCGCCGATGGTACTGCATGGGAGACTGTGTGGGAGAGTAGGACGCCGCCGGACACATCGTAGAAAAAGGGGCCGCCCCCACAAGGGCGGCCCCTTTTTTATTGCCTAAAACGCGTACACGAAGCGCGATGCTGCGGGCCAAGCCCGCCGGCACGCAGCACCCATAAGGGGGCGAGTGAAGCCGGCGGGCTTGGACGATGGGACAGCGGCTTTCAGCTTTGCGGGCTAGGCACGGGGCCGGACTTGAACTGCTCCTGGGCCGGAGTGATCTGTGCCGTGCATTCGGGGCAGCGCCGCGCCGCCAGCGGAATGCTGCGCGTGCATTCCGGGCAGTCTCGCTCGGTGGCGGCCTGGTCCCGCTCGAAGAAGCGGAGCAGCCGGGCCACCGGCAGCACGATAACGAAATAGACGACGGCGGCCGCGATGAGGAACGACAGAACCTCGGTGAGGAAGGCGCCGTAGGTGAATCGGGCTTTGCCGATGGTCAACACGAGGCTGGAGAAGTCCGGCTGGCCGCCGACCAGGGCGAGCAGGGGGTTGATGAACGAGTTCACGAATTGCTTGACGAGGCTGCTGAACTGCGTGCCGATCACCACTGCGACGGCGAGGTCGACGAGGTTGCCGCGCAGGATGAACTTCCTGAATCCACTCATGATCCGACAGGGTTCCACATCCGGCCGCACCCGCGCGGGCGTCCGGCGCCGTAGTCCCTTAACACTCGGTATCCGCCTGGTGTCTCGTCGGGATCGGGTCGAACCGGCGCCTCAGGCGGCCGAGCCCGGCCAGGGCAGCACGGTCATGGGACGCACCACGAGGTGGAACACGTCCGCGAGGCCGTGCGGTGCGTAGACCCGCCACGGCCGTCCCCGCTCACGCTCACGCTCACGCGCACGCCCAGACAGCAGCATCGATGACGTACAAAGGGCCGCCCCCTGGACGGAGGACACCCTCGGGCCAGGAGGCGGCGACCTTGCGATGTGTGGACCTAGGCCACCTTGCGCAGGTAGCGGGCGTCGGACCAGCCCGCTTTACCGTTGGAGGAGTTGACGGCCACCCAACGCCGCCGCGGCTGGCACGCACCGGTGATGCGGCCGTCGGCGGCCCTCAGCTTGCCGACGCGCCGGTAATCCGCGCCGGGTCCGGAGCGGACGTTGAGGTAGCCGGCCCGTCGTACGTGCGAGAGCCGGTAGCCGCACGAAAGGGTGGGGTAGCTCGCCAGCCGCGCGTAGGGCGCGCTGCGGAGGTAGTTGGCGGAGGCCCATCCGTAGCGGCCGTTGGAGGACTTCACCTTCACCCAGCGCCCACCGGACCGGCACGCACCCGTGACGCGGCCGTCGTTAGCCCTGAGCTTGCCGACGGGCCGGTATCCCGTGCCGGGTCCGGAGCGGACGTTGAGGTAGCCGGCCCGTCGTACGTGCGAGAGCCGGTAGGCGCAGGTGGCGGCGTGCCGGCTCGCCTCGACGGTGTCGGCGGAGATGGAGTCGGCGGCGGTGGCTGTGGTGGCCGCGGCGGGCTTTGCGGTGGCCGTGGACCAGCCCGCGGCCGCGCATACGGTGAGTAAGGCCGCGATCGTCTTCCCGAATGTCACGACGTCTCCCTTCGGTTGCATCGTGTCCGTCGGCCTGAACCGGGCGGGCGGGTCGAGCCCGAGAGCCCGACCTCCGATGCTTACGGAACGTAGTTCTCTGTTTACCATCCGTATAGATGTTGGAGCAATAGCCGAGGGGTCGGCTTTGCCAACGGGCCGCGAAGGCAAAAGGCCGGTCCCGGCTGAAACCAGCCGGGACCGGCCTGTGAGCGGAGAGCCGAGGGCTCAGCGGCGCTGTGACAGCGGCTGCATCTCCGGGACGACCACGTCACCGTCGACCACGACGGGCTCGTCGTCGAGGAAGAGGCTGCAGTCCCGCATCGGGATGTCGAAGTGGCAGGCCGTGTCGTTGGGCCCGCCCAGCTCGTTGTTGGGGCCGATCGAGAACATCACGTTGCCGTACACCGCGCGCGGCTCCATCCCCATCCCGCCGGCGAACAAGGGGGGCAGCATGCCGTGCCACTGAGCCAGGTCGTTGAGGCCCCAGCCGACATGGGACATGCCGTAACCGCGCGGGTCGTCGAAGGACTGGATGTAGGACTTCAGCATCTGGGCGTCGAGGTCACCGCGGATGTCGGTGATGAAGCCCTTCTCGATGGTGATCTCCACCGGGCGCTGCACGTAGCTGTTGAAGGGCAACAGCACGTCCCCGGGCGACAGCACGCGCTCCCTGAGCTCCTCCTTGGTCGGGAACAGCCGGGCGAGGAGCTCGACGGGCTCTACGGCGGTCAGGATCCGGGTGCCGGCGTCCTGGATGGCGAACTGCTCCTTGGAGAACAGCAGGAACATCAGGTCGACGAGCATGTCCGACCGCTTCAGCGCATCGACCGCCTCGGGGTTGTCCGCGAGCCCGGACGCGCGCTGTTCTGTCACGCCGGTCTCCTACCTTTTTCCCTAAAGGGGGGTAATAGAAGCTGCGTTGCTGAAGAGCCGTGTTATCCGGCGTCGCCTTTGACGAGGTAGCCGAGCGTTTCCTCGAGGGAGATGACGTCGCCGTACTTCTGGTCGATGTCGAAGAGGTTGGCCTCGTGCGGACCCTGCGCCCGATCGCCCACGCACTCCCGCGGCACCAGCGTCGGGAAGCCCGACTGCACCGCGTCGACCACGCTCGCCCGCACGCATCCGCTCGTCGTCGCGCCGCACAGGATCACGGTGTCGACGCCGTGGGCGGTGAGCATGGAGGCCAGGTTCGTGCCGAAGAAGGCCGACGGCCCCTTCTTCACCACCACGGGCTCCGTGGGCCGCCGCGCCAGCCGCGGGTCGACGTCGACGAGCGCGCTGCCGCTCCGCAGCGCGAGCATCCCGGGGGCCTTGTTGACCCACGGCAGGCCTTCGGCGTCGGAGTCGTAGGAGATCGTGGTGAACGCGACGAACACACCGCGCTCCCGTGCCGCGTCGAGGAGGCGTGCCGTCGCGAGGACCTGGTCGGTCAGGTCGGCTCCGGTGTCGTAGCGCGGATCGGTGAACCCGAGGGTGAAGTCGACGACCACCACGCCGGGCCGGCTGCCTCGCCCCGCGGGCCGGCCGAAGCCGGCTTGGTCATAGCGACGCCGGGTTTCATCAGTCACGGTGTCCCGTGCTCCTTCCAGCCTGTGGCCGAAGTCGCCCCGCCATCCACCTCGGCGAGATTGTATACATGCATACAGGACTGCGATGATGGGCGTCTAGACCTCGTCGGAGGGTTTTACCCCGGGGGAAACACTGATGGACATTTGCGGCCGGGCCACGAGTTGGCCGACGCGCTGCGACGCGATTGGGCTACGCCTCTGGTCAGCCCCTCGGCGTTATGCTCGCGGGATGGCTGCCCGGGACTGGCGATGACGGATTCGACCTCGGCCGGGGGCCTGTCGACGCTGTCGCTGACGGCTCCGGACAACGGCATCTTCGGGCAGCGGACCAGTGACTCCGTCGCGCGGGTGCTGCGGCTGGCGATCATCGACGGGCGGCTCCGGCCGGGCACGCCCCTGAGAGAGGTCACCCTCGCCGAGCAGCTCGGAGTGAGCAGGACTCCCATCCGGGAGGCTCTTTTCACGCTGAGCCGGGAGAACCTGGTCGACCTCAAGCCCAACCGCGGCGCGACCGTACGCCGCTTCACCAGGGACGACCTCGCGGACGTGTACGGGTTGCGGGCGACGCTCGAGGCCCATGCGGCGCGCATGGCGGCGGGCCGGATCACCGACGAGCAGGTCACGCGGCTCCGGGAGAGCTGCGACCGGCTGGCCGCGCTGCGCGAGGGCGCCAAGCCGAGCGAGCAGGCGGCCGAGGACTACACCTTCCACAGCCTCATGACCGACGCCACGGGTAGCCGGCAGATGCAGTCGATGGTCCGGGAGGTGCTGGCGTTCACGATCACCTATCGCAGCGACTTCGCCTATACCGAGGCCCAGATGCGCCACGCCGAGCAGCAGCATCGCGAGGTCACCGCGGCGCTCGCCGCGCGCGACGGCGACCTCGCCGGACGGCTGCTCCAGGGGCACGTCCTCTGGTCGCGCGAGCTCGCGCTCAGCCACTTCCACGACCCCGCGGAGTGACGGCGCCCCCGCTGTACGTCCGCGGGGGGGCGCCGTCACGGCGCCGGCCATTCGTCGCGGGCTCGTGCTCGAGGAGACCACGGCGGCGCTGCTCGACAGCGACCGCATGGGAGGTTCAGGTGTCAGCCGCCTTTGCCATGAGCACCTGTACGGATCACGGTGCTCATGGGAGAAGCGAGCGGATCCGCGGCCTTAGCGCAGGCTCTTGAGCATCTCGGTGTCGAAGCCGATGACCTGGTCCGCGCGGCCGTCGCGGATCTTGGCGGCCCAGCCCGGGTCGGCGATGAGGGAGCGGCCCACGGCGACGAGGTCGAACTCGTCCCGCTGCAGTCGCTCCAGGAGGCGGTCGATGCTCGTGATCTCGGAGTTCTCGCCCTTGAACGCGTTGATGAACTCGTTGTCGAGCCCGACCGAGCCCACGGTGATCGCGGGGAGGCCGGTGAGCTTCTTGGCCCAGCCGGCCAGGTTGAGGTCCGAGCCCTCGAACTCCGGCAGCCAGTAGCGGCGGGTCGAGGCGTGCAGCACGTCGGCCCCCGCCTCGACGAGCGGGGTGAGCAGGCTTTCCAGCTCCTGCGGGCTCTCGGCCATCTTGGCCTGGTAGGAGCCCATCTTCCACTGGGACAGCCGGAAGATGATGGGGAAGCCCGGCGAGACGGCCGTGCGGACCGCGGCGATGATGTCGGCGGCGAAGCGGGTGCGGGAGACGAGGTCCCCCCCGTACGCGTCCGCACGGCGGTTGGTGCCGCTCCAGAAGAACTGGTCGATGAGGTAGCCGTGCGCGCCGTGCAGCTCGATGGCGTCGAAGCCCAGGCGCTCGGCGGCGGCGGCCGCGTCGGCGAAGGCGTTCACCACGTCATCGACGTCGGCCGAGGACATGGCCTCGCCGAATGGGGTGCCGTCCAGGGCGAGCCCCGAGGGGCCGACCGGCGGGGCGTCCGGGAAGGGCGGCGCACCGACGGCGCGGGCGGCGCCGACGTGCCAGAGCTGCGGGGCGATCCGCCCGCCCGCCGCGTGGACGGCCTCGACGACGCCGCCCCAGCCGGCCAGCGCCTCCTCACCGTGGAAGAACGGAACCCGGCGGCTCGTACCGGCCGACGGGTGGTCGATATAGGTGCCCTCGGTGATGATCAGCCCCACACCGCCCGCCGCCCGGCGGGTGTAGTACTCGGCCACGTCCGCTCCGGGGATCCCGTTGGGGGAGAACTCCCGGGTCATCGGGGCCATGACGATGCGGTTCGGGAGGTTGAGCCTGCCCGCGCTGAAGGGCAGGAACAGCGAACCGGCGGCGGATGCGGAGGGAAGCGGCGTCACGTAGGTACTCCTAAGTCAATCTGAGCATTTGACAAGCGTGTCGACACGGCGGTCACCGACCGTTCGGACCGGGCGTCCACGGTTGTCGACAACACCCGACTGATCTGCAACGTTCCTTCGTACCGGGGAGACACAGCTCACGGCGTGCCGGCCCGCCCCATGCTCGACGCGTCGTACGGCGAGTCAGCCGCCTGCTCCGCCAAGCTCACAAAAGGCGGCTAAAGCCTGGCGCTAAGTAGCTTTTGTGGCTTTTCGAAATCCCCGTGCAAGATCCATATATGGCGCAGCGGCTGATACCTCGCGAGCCCCTGTAAATGTGCGGCTCTTTGACCGTAACCTGAGTTATCAAGACTCCAGGAAGGTGCGGGCCTTATGTCGGAAGCCAGCACGATAGGCGTCTGTCTCAAGCGGCTACGGCACGAGCGGGCCCTCACTCAAGAACAGCTCGCTGAGCTCGCCGGCGTCTCGGTGGACCTCATCGGCAAGCTGGAACAGGGCCGCCGGTCGTCTGCCCGGGTGACATCGCTGATGAAACTCGCGAACGCGCTGGACATCGACCTGTCCGCTCTGGTCGGCAGGCGTGACCGGATAGGCGCCGATCACGACGGCGGGTCCATTCTGGCCGTGCGAGACGCGCTGCTCTCGCCATCGCTCGTGCCCGGCCTGCTCGGTCTCGACCCCGATGACGCCGGTGAGCCGACGCCACTCCCAGAACTCCAAGCAGCGGTCTCGGCCGCATGGGCAAGATACTGGCAAGGCGAGTTCGGCCCGCTCGCGGCCGCGATCCCCGGCCTCATCGGTGAGGCGCGGATGACGCACCGGACCCTTGGCAGCGCGGCCGCCGCGGCGCTGGCCCAGTCCTATCAATTGGCCGCCTGCCTGCTGGTGCACCTCGGTAAGACGGACCTCGCGGCCATAGGAGCCGAGCGGGCCATAACCGCCGCGGCCGAGGGTGATGACGAATGGCAGTGGGCGACCGTTGTCTCCACACTGGCATGGGTCCTCATGATGCAGGCGCGGCTGCGAGAGTCCGAGGACCTCGCCGTACGTATCGCAGAGCAGATCGAGCCATCCTTCTCCGCGCCTCCGGCGCACTTCGCCGCCTGGGGCAACCTGCTGATCTCCGCGATCGACACCGCAGCCGCGGCGTCCAGAGAGGTGGCCGATTACGTCAGCATGGCGTCGGCCGGGGCTGAGCGTGTCGGTTCACGGGTCGACGCCTACCAGACGACGTTCAGCCCATCCAAGGTCACCCAGAACGCGGCGCACGCCTACGTCGCCCTTGGCGAGCCAGGGAGGGCACTGAAGGTCTCCGCGAAGGTCGACAGCCATGATCTGCAGCGCATCGCGTACGGGCACCATTTGCTCGATCTCGCACAGGCCTATACCGATGTTCGCCGCCGTGCCGCCGCGGTCGCAAAGCTTCAGGAGGCTCGGGCCATGGCCCCGGTGTGGTTTCGGCACCAGACCTTCGCGCGCAGCCTTGTAGAGGAGATTCGCGAGGTCGAAACCAGGCCCTCACCAGCGATCCGGTCTCTTGCCCGGTCCGTCGGCCTGGCCTGATCGAGATCTCGGACGTCTCGTACGGCACGCCTGTCGGTCCCGTCCGTACATTCGGCTGTGGTGGTTCCGATCCGTACAGGATTTGCTGCTGTCCGTGAACAGACCTTGGGAATGACGACCGTAATCGCGCGCTCAGCCGGGTCGGGGACGCGCTCCGCGGATCGCCGCCGGGCGCCCGAGGCCTCGTGCACAAGGTCGCGGTCAGCTTCTTTAGGGCCGGTTACCTCTATGAATCATTGGAGGCCCGCTGCCGGTTGGATGCGAACACCGGCACGGTCGTATGGGACGAGATCCCCGAGCCGGTCTCCTGGGGCCGTCCCCTGGTGACAGAGGCGCGCGAGGCCATCGCCGCCGGCCTCGCCGATCTCGAGACCGAGCAGGACCGGCCGGGTGTGCCGGGAGATGCTCCTCACGACGATGGCCGGCAGTCATGGGAGTGATCTGGCATCCGGACGTGGGCGTGCCGTGGAACGGCGCGGG
>JAOPYH010000254.1 GCA_025964715.1 Streptosporangiaceae bacterium
GCAGTAGGAGGATCGCAAGTACGTCGCTGACATCGGAGTTATCGTCGAGGTACGCGTGCCCGGCCGGCTCCGGCTGCGGACAGTAGACCTCATCCAGGTGAAGAAGTCGCCTGCGCTGACGCCCGGACGCGCCGGCCGGGAGGACAGCTGGATCATCAAGCGCCGTCAGCTGCACGACTTGCTGGAGCACAGCGCCAGCGCGGTGTACTGGCTCATCCAGGGCACCGGTGCCCTCCTGGTGGTCCCGGCCAAGTTCCTCGCCGCGATCGAGGGTGCAACCGCGCGTCCGTCCTCCCAGCAGTTCACCGCCAGCTACGCTGCCGTCCGCCACACCGCGATACCCATGGAGCAGTACCTGCCCGATCTGATCGTGGGGCTGTGGCTCGGCAGCAGCAGCGAACGGACCCTTCAGGCGGCGCAAGGCACAGGACGCACCACCAGGCCCCGGTTCGCCCTCACGATCGACCTCTTCCTCGCAAGCCAGGAGGGATGAAGGGCAGGGCGCGCCCCTGCGGACTCAGGCCAGCGCTACACCGTCCGGCTCAAGCACGACAGGGGCGCCAGCGACCGCCTTCCCCAGCTGACCGGCGCCGTCGGGGACCTCGCCAGCGAGGAGACCGCCGATCCGCTCCGCATCCTGCGGACCCGCCGCCGTACCGCTACCGCGGTCGTCACACCACGGACCCGCCTGCCAGCTCGCCGGCCCGGACCTTTGCTCTGCCAGGCGCGTTGTCAGCGGCGGGTGGGATCCTCTGGCTGGATCTCGGTCTGCTGACGGGTAGGAGTTCAGGTGGCAGTGGGAGGTCCGCGCAAGGACCCGCGTGACCCGGTCGTGATCATGCGCGAAGCCGGGTTCGAGCCGCTGGAGCCCTATCCCGGCGCGAGCACGCCGTGGCGTAGCCGCCACGAAGCCTGCGGCCGCGAGGTGACCCCTCGGCTCGGCAACATCTCGTCCGGGCAAGGCGGCTGCCGCTTCTGCGCGGGTACGGCACCCACCGGGCCCACCTGCTGACAGCCCGAAGGATCGACCAGCTGCTCGGCTGGCGCGAGACAACGGGCATCCAGCTGACCCTGCTGTGGCAGACGTCCCCACGCCGACTGCCCCCGACACTGGCCGGGATGAAGCGCTGCGCCAGCAGCCCGGACCGGCTAGAAGCGGCGCTCCACACGGCGGGACCACTCCCTGCACGACCGTCCTTCCCGCCGTCGGCGCCCATCGCGGGCCGGGTAGTCGCACAGGAACAGCCGGCCGTCCGGCTGCGGCGCCTTGGTCCACGCCGACGGCGGTCCCTGCTCACGCATGCATTGGTGCGGCTGCGACAGCGCAGCAGCCGTGGGATGCTGCTCCCGCATGCGCGGTCGCGACTGCGGACGTCGCTGCGTTGGCCCACGTCGCTCACCCGCTCATCGCAGGGGTTCTTGGCACGCTGGCGTTCACCCGCACCCCTCCGGGCACCCTTCGGTGGATCCGGGATCTCGACATCACCGCAGACGTTGGCACCGTCAAAGCCCACGCACCCAACCACCTGGGCTGCCGCCTGCACACCGTCCCCGTCTGGGCACAGCCGCTCCTGGCCAGCGCCCGCACCCACCACCGCCTATCCGGTCGGCCGCCCGGAGAGAGCCTGTTCGCCCCGGTGCTGATCGCCGGGGCACGGCAACTGCGAGCGCACGCCGCACGCCTGCCCACCCTCGACCTGGCCCTACCCCCGCGCGTCCTGGTCGCCTGAGCCGCCCTGGAAGGACACAACATCGAACAGCGAACCGGCCGCGCCGCGCCGGACCGGCATTCGAGCAGGCTAAAGAAGAAGCTGCCGATGCGGATCTTGGGGATGCTCAGGCCCCGTCGCCCGTCTGCTCGCTGAGCAACTTGCCGCAGTGGCCGTTGTGCTCGCCCGGCTCGGCGCCTATGCGGGCTGTGGCCTCGGCCCCCGACAGCCCTGCAGAACTCTGGGCCAGGACCCGGATCAGTTCAACTCCCGCTCAGCTCCGACTGCTACCGGAACAACTCTGGCAGCTCCTGCGCGCGCCGGATGGCTGGTTCCCATCCGAGGTAGACGAAGGACTCCAACACTCGGCGCAGGGCTGTCATACAGGCAGGGTCATCCAGCAGCAAGCTCCTGTGCTGCACCAGGTAGTCGTCGACGATATCCAGTACCTCTTTGAGGCCTTCGCCCTCGCGCGCGTAGTCCGCAGTTGCAGTGACTGCTAAGGCGACGCTGAGGAAGATTCGCCGTGGTTGGAGGGAACGCAGATGGCCCAGGATCCGGATGACGTCATGAGTCACGGCCGGGTCCCCCACTGCCGCGAGCTGGTCAAGGACGGGGAGGGCGTAGCTGGCGAACGCCCTCGGGTCTCCAAGCGGCAGGGCTTGTGCTGCGATACCCGATGCGCCGCTGATGAGGTAGAGCTCGCGGGAGATTGCCTTACACACGCGCATAGCGGCTGTGGCTTCTGCGCCGTTCTGTGCTGGGGCCCTCCCGAAAAGTTGTGTGATGGGAGGGAGAGGCAGGGCGAGGAGCTTGAAAGCCCGGTCCTGATAGACGGCAGGGGTGGGTGGTGCCGGATTGAGGAACTGGCGCAGGAAAACGCAGGTTCTCTCGGCACGCACCGAGGAGCCAGCGGGGTTGGAGAGCCACGCCGTCAGAAGCGACGTGCTGGC
>JAOPYH010000267.1 GCA_025964715.1 Streptosporangiaceae bacterium
GGCCGGTGATGGGCTGATGCACATGCGCAGCCAGCGAGAAGAGTCCGTCAGGGGCTCGGGCGAACCGTCGACCGCCGGTTCGAGGGTGGGGCCGAAAGACCTTGGAACCGTGGTCCCAACTCAAGTGCACACAGACACGCTGGCTCATCGTGTCCATCAGGTCACCCTGGTGTCCCGTCTCAGCCGATCTGGTCCCGGTCTCAAACGATCTGGTCCGATTCGCTCGGCGTCTCAGTTGATCTGGTCCGTCCCAGGACGGTTGCTGACCAGTCTCATAGCAGTTAGGCCGCTGCCGGGATTGCCTCACCGAGATGGGAGGCCCGGTGCGGATGGCAGGGGTGAGGGATACCTTGATCGCGTGATGGAGCCTCGGCCCGCCGATGTGGCCTTCGTGCTCGATGCCCTCCTTGATGAAGCCAACCCGGCTCACGCCGTGCTTCGTCGGCAGATTCCCCACCTTCGCGTATCGGGTCGCTGCACGTGCGGGTGCGGTACCGCCTACTTCGAACTCGACACGGCTTCCGTGGAGTCGGCACCGTCGGGGCCGGGCACGGTGGTGGCGGCTGAAGCCCAGATCTACCTGGAGGACGGCGATTGCCCCGGGGAGGTTCTGGTCTTCGCGGAGAACGGCTACCTGTCGTGGCTGGAAGTCTGCTCCTGGAGTGACACCGTCGACGTCACGCTGGCCGCTGCCCAACAGTCGCTTCGGCGCTGACGCTGGGGGCTCTCGCGTGGAGTTGTCACTGGTGACTGCGATGATCGCCCTGGCCAACGTGAGCACGCTGGTATCGCAACTCTGGGGTGGCTCGAATGAATACGTGGCAGGAGCTTTCGGCACTGCTGGAGGAGCGACTGAGGGCGGTGTCGTCCTGCGAGCGTGGCGTGTTCGCTGCCGGTGTCGCGGAACGCCTGATGGGCTGGCACGAGGCACTGCCGGAAGACGAGCAGGCGCCGTTCACGGTGAGCCTGCGGCCCCTGCTGAATTCCGTTTGGGAGGGCGTTCTCGGTGATTCGACGGCCTTCTCGGCCATCAAGCGTAGTGTCGCCGAGTACATGCTCAGCGAGTACTGCCACAACGACGGCCAGGACGGGCCGGATGACGCGGACGAGTCGGCTGCAGCGGCAGCGTTGTATGCCGCGCATGCCTACCTGTTCACCTGCCAGGAGTTCGCTGTCTGGACCAGCGGTCGGGCAGTGGAAGCCATCGACCAGCATCTTCAGTATCTGGCTGAACAGGAAGAAGACGAACTCCCCGTCGATACGGACGAGGCGCTGGCCTCCGAGCTGCGGCGACAGCTACGGGATCTCGACCTCATCGCACGCTTCTCAAAGGATCTTCGCTACGCGGGCATGGGACTGCCCATCGACACGTCCATCCGACTCCGCGTCGAGCTGCGTGCCCCTCTCTCCAGCCGGGAGTGAGCTCCCAGTCAAGTCCTGCTGACCTGCGTCGGCCAGATGGTTTGAGACTAGTTGTCACCTTTTTGGGTGACGGCAGTCGGCGCTGTGTCTTGGGCGTCCTCCTGGTGCATCACCCTCGCAGTGAAGGGGAGATCGCGGCTGGGGGTGTCGGTGGACGGGTCGGCGTTGAGAATCTCTGCCCAGGAGTACGCCTCGGGCGTCGAGGTCGGGTTCGTCGACGCCATCGGTGTCGAGCGTTCCGGGCCGTTGGCGTGTTGGTGGGGAGAGCCCTTCGAGCTGGCCTCGCCGGTTCGGTCGTTCGCCGCGTTCAAGGGGCAGAGGAACTTCACCGGTGAGTACTGGGCAGCGACTTCGCGGACCCAGGTGGGCTACGAGTCCTGGGTGGAGCGGGATGCGGTGATGGCACTGGACTTCGATCCCGCTGTCGTCGCGCTGGCCTCGCAGCCCTTCCGGCTCACCTGGACGGACGGGGAGCGGGAGCGGGGACACACCCCGGATTACTTCGCTCGGTTGCTGGACGGCACGGGCGTCGTTGTCGACGTGCGACCGGAGGGCCTGGTCGACGAGGACACCGCCGAGGTCTTCGCGTTCACCGCACGGGTCTGTGAGGAGGTGGGCTGGCAGTTCCGCCACGTCGGTGACCTGCACCAGCCCTACCGGGTGAACCTGCGCTGGCTGTCTCGCTACCGCCACGGCCGCTGCGATCGCGCGCCAGTGGCAGATCGGCTGCGGGATGTCTTCGCTGAGTCTCTGCCCCTGCTCGCCGGGGCCGAGCAAGTCGGGGACCGGCTGGCCGTGCTGCCGGTGCTCTACCACCTGCTCTGGCGTCAGGAACTGTCGGCGGACGTGATGACGGCCCCGCTGGGCGCCGACACACTGGTGCACCTGGCCTCCCTGGGCCATCCGTGAACTCCGCGCGCCCGGGTCGGCTGCGGCTCGGTGACCGGGTCAGGTTCCAGGAGCACACCGACACCGTGGTCGGCCTGACCGGGATGCGGGTCCGGCTGGCCGACGCGCACGGGACCGGCATGCTCGTCGACCAGGTCCACCTGCAGGCGGCCGAGGACTTCGCGGTCCTCGGGACCGGCGACCGCACCGCGCTGGGCTCGGCCGCGCTGCTGGAGCGTCTGCCCGGGCCGGTGGCCGAGCGCGCCCTGTGGTGGCAGCGGCACCTGGTCGAACTCCTCACCGGCCTTCCGCCCGACGCCCTGGCCGGGGCCCGGGTCAAGCCCGAGTACGACCCGGCCTGCCACTCGCTGGCGCAACGCGAGCGGGCGAAGGCGGCCGAGCTGGTCGCGCTGGGCGAGGAGGTCACGGCGCGGACGGTCAAGCGCAAGCGCCAGCAGTACGAGGCCGGCGGGGTCGCGGCGGTGGTGGACCACCGGCTCGCCCCGCACGCCTCGCTGGTCGGCCGGGCCGACCCGCGGGTGGTGGCGGCGATCCGTCAGGCGATCGCCGAGAGCGTCCCGGCCTCCACCCGCACGATCGAGCACGCACGCTGGCGGACCGGGCGGATCCTGGAGGCCGAGCACGGCCAGGGCGTGGTGGAGATGCCGTCGCGCCCGACGTTCTACCGGCTCTTCGACAAGCTGTCGCACGGGGTCCATGTCACCGGCTCGGCCCGCACCCGCCGCTCGTTGGCCGACCAGCCCGAGGGGCCGTTCCGCTACGAGTCGGTCGCGGCCCCGGGCGAGCTGATGCAGATCGACTCCACCCCGCTGGACGTGCTGGTGCGGCTGGACCACGGGGTCCCCGGAAGGGTCGAGCTCTGCGCCCTGATCGACCTGGCGACGCGCACCGTCGCCGCGGCGGTGGTGCGACCCACCACCAAGTCGGTGGATGCCTCGCTGCTGCTGGCCCGGGCGCTGACCCCGGAGCCGATGCGTCCGGGCTGGGTCCAGGCCCTGGCGATGTCCCGTTCGGTGCTGCCGCACCGCAGACTGCTGACCCTGGACGAGCGCCTTGAGCACGCCGCGGCCCGGCCGGTGATCATCCCGGAGACCATCGTCTGCGACCGGGGCAAGGCGTTCATCTCGGACAACTTCCGCTCCGCCTGCCGCACCCTGGAGATCACCTTCCAGCCCTGCCACCCGCGCTCCCCGGCGGAGAAGCCCCATATCGAACGCACGCTTGAATCAGTGGCCACGCTGTTCTGCCAGTTCCTGCCCGGCTACCTCGGCCGCACCGCCGAGCACCGCGGCCGAGGCGTGGAGGACGAGCCGTTGTGGTCGATGCTGGAGATCCAGGAATTCCTCGATGAGTGGCTTGTCGCCAAGTGGCAATCCAGGCCGCATGACGGGCTCCGCGACCCGGGCGTCCCTGGCTGCACCTTCACCCCGAACCAGAAGTACGCCGCCCTGGTCGAGAGCGCCGGCTACGTCCCCCTCGCCCTTGGCGGCGACGATTACGTCGAACTGCTTCCCGCGACCTGGCGGGCCGTCAACTCCTACGGCATCAAAATCAACAACCGCATCTACGACTGCCCCGACCTGGCCCCGTTCCGGCGCCAGCCCTCCGGCGTCACGCGCAAGAGGAACCTGTGGGAGATCCACCGCGACCCCTACGACGCCGCCTGGATCTGGATGCGCAACCACTGGGAGACCGGCTGGATCCCGGTCCCCTGGAAGCACCTCGGCAGCGTCCCGCAGCCCTTCGGCGACCTGGCCTGGGACCACGCGGCAGCCGACCTGCGAGGCAAGGGCAATCCGGCACCTACCGAAGAGGAGACCGCCCAGGCCGTCGCCAAGCTCCTGGTCAGAGCCAACCAGGGACCGGTCGACCAGGGCGACGGACCGGCCGCGCAGCCGTCCAAGCGCGATCGGCGCGTCGCCGCCCGGACCCGAGCCGCCGCCGAGAGCCCCGGACCGCGTCCGCCCAAGCCGGAGCCGCCTTCAGTCGTCGAGGACGAGCCGCATCTCCACGGTGATGAGGCGGTGGACGGCACAGATGACGAGCCGATCGCCAAGGTCATTCCGCTCGGCGTCTTCGACCCCTTCAAGGAGGCGGACAAGCGATGGTAACCGCGACCGGACCCACCCCCGGCCAGGACTCGGACCCAGGTCGGCAGCACGGATGGCGAAACGCCCTGGAACGGGAGGACCTGCACCGCTACCTCACCACGCTGGAGGGCTGGCGGGAGTTCACCATCCAGGACCCGGTCCCGCCCGACCTGCTGCCCGCACCTGCACTCGCGGACCTGGGCCCGGACGAGCGGCTGGACTACGACGACGACCGCCTCGACTACCACACCCGCCTGACCGTGGCCGCAACCTCGACCTTGCGCACCGTCGTCCACGCGGGCAGGCGGTTGACCCTCCTCAACCGGCACGCGATCAGCGCCCGCCGGGGCCTGATCCTGTCCGGCGCGGCCGGGACCGGAAAGACCACCGCACTCACCCAGTTCGGCAAAACCATCGAGGTCATCGACCGGCGCCAGCACCCCGGCGTCGACGGCCGGGTCCCGGTGGTCTACGTCACCGTCCCGCCCGCCGCGACCTCGCGCATGCTGGCCGTGGAGTTCGCCCGCTTCCTGGGCCTGCCCGTCACCAACCGCGCCAACATCACCGATGTCATCGAGGCCGTCTGCGGTGTCCTGATCGACGCGAGAGTGAGCGTCGTGTGTGTCGACGAGCTCCACAATCTCTCGCTCGCGACCAGGAACGGCGCGGAGGTATCGGACACGTTGAAGTACTTCTCGGAACGGATCCCAGCCACCTTCGTCTATGCCGGAGTAGACCTGGAGGCGAACGGGCTGTTCAACGGCACCCGCGGCCGGCAGATCGCCGGGCGCTTCGCGGTCATCGACACCGTTCCCTTCCCCCGCACCCGGGAATGGACCGGGCTGGTCAGCACCTTCGAGGACGCCCTGCGGCTGCACCACCACAAGCCCAAGACCCTGGAAGGACTGGCCGGCTACCTCCACCAACGCACCGGCGGCATGATCGGCAGCCTGTCCCACCTCATCCGCGGAGCCGCCATCGACGCCATCCTGGACGGCACCGAGAAGATCACCCGGAAGTCGCTCACCGGCGTCAAGCTCGACCGCACGGCCCAGACCCGCAAACCCGGACCCGCCGCTTGAACACCGACGGCAGCGACAGCGACCGGCCCCGACTGCTGCCGGCCCGCCCCCGCCCCAAGGCCGGGGAGACCACGGACTCCTATATCCGCCGACTCTCCCGAGCCAACCACCTCAAGCCCACCTACCTGCGCGGCTATCTGGCGGGACCCCCCAACTGGCTCGGCCGCCCCCGCGCTGAACGGCTCGCGGCACTGACCGGCCGGCAGCAGACCGCTCTGGAACAGGCATTGGTGGACCTTCTCCCACCCGCACGGACGAAGGTCGTCAAGTGCACCACCCCTCAAGAGACCACCACCCGCAGGACGGACAGGTCCGCGCTCTTCACCGCTATCCGCCAAGACGCCCGCACCGAGGGGCTGTCGATCCGGGCGCTGGCCGAACGCCACCATGTCAGCCGCCGCACCATCGGTCACGCCCTCGACTCCCCGACACCCCCAACGCGAAAATCGCCCCCGGCCCGCGAAAGACCGGCCCTGGACCGAGCCCGCCCCATCATCGACGCGATGCTCGACAACCACGCGGAGGCCAACGATGGCCAGCCCCTGACCACCCGCTTCATCTGGGAGCACCTCCTCGACCAACACGACTCCGAGGTCTCCTACGCCACGGTCCGGGACTACATTGCCCAGCTCCGGCAGCAGACTCCCGAAGACGTTGCCTTCCCCGTCCGAGAACGGAAGCGTCGCTCTGGCAATATTCTCTCCACCAGTGTCGGCACGACTCAGGGGCCCGTCATTCAGCACTACCGGGAGTTGCTCGCGGCCGTGGGACAACGGCCGTCGGCCCACGGGCTCGACGGCACCTACGCGTCCATGACCGCCTTCGTCCTCGGCTGCGACGCCGGAAGCTCAAACGGCATGCTCGCCGGCTTCCGCGAGTGGCTGATCGTCCGCCTCGACCACGGCAACAACCTCGCCTGGCCCGCTCTCGTCCGGCATCTCGCCCCCAACGGCTTCGTGCACCCCCTGACACCAGAAGCCGACACGGCTGCCGTCGGCGCCCTCTTCCAACTGCTCAACGAGTTCCTGGAACTACGCGAAGGGCGCGACGGCCCTCTCAAGATCTATGGCGCCTACCAAGCGTGGCTGAACGCCCAGAACTGGTACCACCCAGATCCGTCTCCGACGGACCAGATCAACTGAGACGACGACCCGCATCCACACCTGCGGGACCAGATCAACTGAGAAACCCGGCGTTCTGGGGTCTCAATCGATCTGGTCGCCGCAGGCCACAGCCCTGCCCGCGGACCAGATCAATTGAGACGGGACACCTGGCCTATGCCCGGTCCTGTCTGCCGGGTGCTTGTGCCCCGCCTGTGGCCCGTTAACCCGGCGGTGACGGCCTTGCTCCTGCCCCCGTCGCTGTTCGAAGTCGATTACCTCACTGTCGAACGCTCGAAATCTATGTTGGCCGGAGTAGACATTGGGTGGTGGTGTGGTTATGGTTTCTCTCGTAGCCCAGAGAGACAGCAGGGCCTGGCAGAGACGAACTGCCAGGCAGCAGTGCACGCAGTTGCCGTTCGCAGGACGGTGCGGTGGTGGAGTTCCGAAGCCAGGGTTGTTGCAGGACGGCGACGGGACTGACGACCGGACCGGGTGGCCCGCAGTAAGTCAGGGGCCGCCGTGAGCAGTACCGCAGTGGCAGTACCCGTAAATGCAGTTCGCAGTACCCAGCAGTGAAGTCAGTGAGCAGCACCTCGGTGAAGGCGTCGGCTGCGGACGCGCGCACCGGGAAGTTCGGCAGTGGGGTTCCAAGCCAGAGCAGACGCAGGACGGGCGAC
>JAOPYH010000278.1 GCA_025964715.1 Streptosporangiaceae bacterium
GAGAGACCGCGCAGGAGGTGCCTGAGCCCATCCGGGCCATCGCCCGTCGGGCGTTCGCCGGACGGCCACCAGACGCCGAAGGTGTGTTCTCGCTCCTGTCTGACCGCGACCCATGGCGTGCCCTCGACGCCGTCCTCGCCGCCGTTCTGCCCGCCCACGAGGCCATGGTGCGCGCCAAGGTCGCCGAGGAGATTTTCGCCCGCCGCAACGCTTTGGAGATCCATAGCGCAGACGACAAGATCCTACGCAGCGGCATGTGGCTCGGCGCCCGCATCGCCCTTGGGGAGCAGCCGTGACCGCCGGGACCATCTACGGGGTGCGGGGTCCTGACCCGCGCAACACCGTCGTCAAAGCCGGGCCTCGCCGTGAGGACGCCGAAGAGATGCTCCTCGACGAGGACGTGATCGTCGTCTCCACCGACGGCGGCCAGACATGGCACGAGGTGATCCGGTGAGCACCCCGCAGAAGTTGGCCTTCCTGGACACAGAGACGACCGGCTTGCACCCCGAGCAAGGTCACGAGCTGTGGGAGCTGGCGGTCATCGTCCGCGAACCGCACATCCCGGACGTCGAGTACGTGTGGCAGATCCGCCCCGACCTCAACCTGGCCGACCCCGAAGCGTTGGAGATCAACCGGTTCTTCAAGCGGTTCATCGTCCCCGCCGGCTGGGACGCCGTGCAGATCTTCGAGGACGGCAGCCAGGAGAAGGAGCAGGTCGCCAGGGCGTTGTACGGCATCCAGGACGTGCTACAGGACGCCTACCTTGTGGGTGCGGTGCCGTCGTTCGACGACGCCATGTTGAAGGCGCTGGTGCGGCGCTACGACCGGCCAGTGTTGTGGCGGCACAGGTTGATCTGTGTGGAAACCCTCGTGGCCGGCGCGCTCCGCCAGCCCGTCCCGCAGGGTCTTCGTAAGGCCGCGGAGGCGGTGGGTCTGAAGGTCGATGGCGACGCCCGCCACACCGCTCTCGGGGATGCCCGGCTGGCCCGTGACGTGTACGACGCGGTAAGTCGACTGCCGTAACCATGATCTTGCCGTCGGGCGTGTACGTCACCGCCCCGCATCTCGGGAATCCATTCGAAGTGCTCAGTGGGCTCTGGGACGCAGTGCGTGGGTGGAGCGAAGGTCGGGGCCGGAGTGTCCCCCGCGATCCCCTACCTGACGCCCGGCGGCAACAGCTTTACGTGGTCGGCTCGTTCTCGGAAGCCTTCCGGTCCGAGCCGACTGTGCGGACGTATCGCTCGTCCGGCTTCACACCATGGTCGCGGGCGATCCGGCGTACGTACGCGTCGGTGAACGGTGACCGTCTCACCACGTCGGTCGGCCGCTTGCCAGCTTGGAGCGCGGCGACGACCTTGACGATTACGTCGTTGCGTGACTGCTCGTGGGCTTTCTCGGTGCGCCGGTAGCGGCGAGTGCTCTCGTCGAGTTCGGCAAGCGGGTCCTTGTCTTCCATGCGATAGATAGTACCGCAACAGTGTTGCGATCTCTATGCGCGAGCGGTAGTGTGTATCGCAACAGGGCAGCGAACCTAAGGAGCGGATGTGATGTACGTCTACATCAAGAGCGAGCCGGGCCTGTGGACCGTCGGCTTCTACGCCCCCAACGGCGAGTGGAACCCCGAGAGCGACCACGACAACCCCAAGGACGCCGCCGAGCGCGTGGCGTGGCTCAATGGCCACTGACACCCCCGAGGTACCGAGCGATTCAGGAGAACTGATGCCGAAGAGAGACAACCTCGCCGACCAGATCGCCGAGCCCGCAGATGGAACACGGCTGTTCACCACCGAGGTCGGTGGTCTCACCAGGGCCATCTGGCGCGACGACAAGGCGGCGGCTGGCGCCACATACGCCCAGCCCGGTGAGCACTGGTTCGTCGTCGATGACTCCGACCCCTTGGGTTGGCGCGAGGTCCTGAAGTACACGAAGACCGTCTACCAGGTGGCCGACAAGCCGCTCGCGGAGCTGTAGACGCTGACGCGCCCGTGGGGGCCGGTCAGGAACCGGCCCCCACCGATCCCCTGAACAGGAGAAGCGATGCCGGTCATGACCACCCTCACCGCCGCGCAGATCACCGCGCTGCCCACGCTGCCGCCCTACCGCATGGGCCAGCCCCGTGCCGTCACCCACCAGGCCCGCGAGATCGTCGACGGCTACCACCTCGTCATCACCCCCACCCCCGCCGGATGGACCGTCGACCTCTACGCCGCCGCCACCACCGAGCTCCGCGCCAGCCATCCCGGCCTGTCCCTGTGGCCGCTGGTCGAGCTGACCATGTGGGAGATCGTCGCCGTCGACCAGCACCGGCAGGCCGGGGTCTGCATCTGGGAGGCGGACAGCCTGTGGCCGTGCCTGGTGCCGGCGCTGCCCGGCCGGGACTGCTGCGCCGAGCACGACCACGCGTTCGTGATGCGGACCTACACCTACGGGGCGTACTCGGTGACGTGCCGGTGCGGGAGGGCTTTCGTCGCTGCGACGGCGGAGGAGGCGTTCGGTCTGCACGCGTTGCACGGGATCGCCGAGGTGCCGCGCCTCGCCGTGGCCGAGCACGCCGGTCTCTGACGCTGCGTCCAGGCGGCCCGCACGCCGGGCCGTCTCACGGAACGCCAGACCCCCCAAAGCAGGAAGGAGGCCACCGGAGATGACCACCGCCACACAGACCGGAGACGAACTGGTCGCGTCCGCAGTCCCCGACGCCAACAAGGCCCTGTACATCGGCCACCTGCTGTACGCCACCGAGATCCGCGTCGCCACCTTGCGGGAGAAGTTCGGGGCCCGCACCTACCCGCCACGTATCCGGGAGAAGTACAAGGAGCGCCTCGCCCGGCGCAACTTCACCGCCGTCACCCGGTACGTGGAGACCAGCAGCCAGGACACCGAGGAGCCGACCAATGGCTGAGATCAAGTGGAACCCGCAACCCCCTACCCCCGAGCCGACCTGCGTGTGCGGTGCGACCAACTTCGTTGAGCACCTGCAGCGTGTCATCGGCGGCTACCCGCCCCACACCGCCGAGTACTTCATTGGCGGCGCCGAGACATGGGTCCGATGAACGACCCCTTCCCGGACTGCACCTGCTGGGCACCGGACGACGCCGAACCCGAAGACCACGACACCGACTGCCCCGAACACCCCGGCAACGAGGAGTGAACATGGCTGGACCTGAGAACGTCGCGTTCCATGAGCTCTGCCGCAGCGCCAACCAGCATCTCACCGAGGCGTTGGACTACCTGTGGGCGACGCCTGCCCCCAACGCGCCTGCCCCGACACCCCGGGAAATGGAAGCGCTCTACGAGGCAAGGCAGAGCGTGGCGGCGGCGAAGGTGGCGTTGCGGTCAATCAGGCCAGAGCGTTCATGACCGCCGCAGAACGCTACGCGGCAGCCGTCGTCGGCGCTCTCGTCGATGACTTCCCCGCGCTCAAAGACCGCACCCTCGGCAGGATCGCCCCAGAGGAGATCGCCCGCCAAGCCGAAGCGCCGATGCGGTCCTTCGAACTGATCGTCACCTACACGCGTAAGTGGCGTCTCCACCCCGCCCCCTCCTGTGAGGGTCGGGGGCGGGTGAAGCTGATCTGCCACAAGGACAACGTGACTAAGGCTGACATCCGGTTCGCGCAGCGCCTCAACACCGCTCTTCAGGCGATCGAGCTCTGACCCTCTGCCCTTTCCGGTAGGACCGGCTCCCGCGCTCACGACGCGGGGAGGGCGCGCGAACAGCCACAACAGCAACGAGGAGAAGCCGAATGAAGCTCCCCAAAGGAACCCATCTCGCCTACATCGTCGACCATGACACGTGGTACTCCCAGGGCCCCCGCGTTCGACGCAGCGAATACCCCAGCATCATGATCCAGGCCGCTGCGGATGACGGCGGCGTCGCGTGGGAGTTCCCCGTTGAGGGGACCCGCATCGGCGCCATCCGGGCGAGCTTGTTCAGTGAGGCCTGGCAGGCGTTCCAGCAGATGCCCGAGTTCTTCTTTGCTCTGGCCGAGTTCGACGGCAACGCGACGCTGAAGGACGTTCGGGGGATCCTCGACCGTCTCGGCGCGGTCGACGAGACCGAGCGCACGCGACCGACCCGCTAACCCCCAGCCCTTCCCCGATCTGCCGGGCGCCGCGAGCGAGACGCGGGAGGGCGCGACACGACACTTCAGCAACGAGGAGACCCCTCATGTGCACCTGCACCGCCGACTACACCTGCCGGACACACAAGACCGAGGAAGAGAGGGCCCGCAAGGAAAGGATCGACCGGGCGCATGCCATCGCCCGCAGGGCCGCGACCGTGGCCGCCGCCACCCTGGCGAAGCCCCCGCCGCACGACGCCGGCCAGGTCGGTGTGCTGAAGAACGCGATCGAGGACGTCCAGGGTTACGTCACCGAACTCGAGGGTTGACCGATGGTGCGTGAGGAGATCCTCTACGAGGAAATCGGCTACCGGATCGAGGTCCTCCGCCACACCCAGCAGGGATGGATCCCCGTCGTCGCGACCGCCGCCAAATACCGCCTAGGTGAACACTGGTACACCGACGCCGGCCAGGCGGGGAAAGACGCTCAGCGGCTCTGGAAGCAGCTCCCGTCGGCTGACGTCCGAGTGATTCGCAAGGTTGTGACCCTCGAAACCACTGGCCTGTGACCGTCTTGTCGAGACCGCCCTGAACGAGACCGAGGAGAAGTGACCATGGCGAACACCTGCATGTACGACGCGATGGGGCAGCGATGATGGCGTTCCACGATCCCGTCTACGAGAAGGCCCTTAACGACCGGGACTGGGCTCCCCCCTGCGGCACGTCCATGAACCGCGCCCGCGAACTCAACGACAACCTCAGCCGCCAGTTCCGGGCCGCGCTTAAGAAGGCGGTCGCAGCGGAACCCGGGCTTAACATGCGCGATGACCACAGCATGCCCTGGCTGTGGTGTGACAACGACGAAGACGAAACGGGAGGATGGTGGGTCGCCTGCGGCATAACCCACGAGATCCGCGACTCCGAGGACAACTTGCGGACGTTCCTGTGGGCATCGTGGGTCTCCGACGCCGACCCCCCAGTGGAGCGGCCACGACCGATCGACACACGTCTGGCAGGCCGTGGTGGCCGTAACGCCAGCCGATTGGCTCGCATGGTCGTCGATGCGCTCCGGCCATATAGCGCCCCTTGAACCGCGACACCCCCGATTACCCTCGACCCTACGGACGCCCAGGTGGCGACAGTGAACGAGCACGAGCACGACCAGCACACCCAGCCCAAAGGCCGGACCTTCACCGCCAAGGCCTACGGCGACACCCCCGAAGAGCTGGAGTTCACAGCGCTCGAACAGGCCCAGGAGTTCTTCTGGGAAGGCGAGCCCCTCCAGATCATCAATGACTACAACGCGATTGGCGCCTCGTCCGCCAACGAGCTCGCGAAGGGCAAGAAGTACTTCGCGCTGGTCCGTGTCCGTGCGGTCAACCGGTAGCAGCCCAGACGCGAGAGCGCCCCGTGAGCCTGTGAGAGGTTCAGCGGGGCGTTCTGCTGTTCTCAGGCGTCCTCCGACGGCTCACCGAGCACGTACGAGCCCTTGCCTGTGACGGTCCGGACGAGTCCCTGATCCCGCAGCAGCGCGACGGCCTTGCGGGCTGTGGTCCGCGCCACCCCAAACTCCTGCTGCATGTGCGTCTCGGAAGGGATCGGCCGCCCGGGGACGAGCAGCCCGGCGGCGATACGCCCGGCGATGATCGCCGCAACCTGCTGGTACAGCGGATCCGGCCCGTCGTGGTCGATCTCGTCCATGGCTTGGAACGTAGGCAGGCACATCCATCCGTAACCGTCTGGATACGGGAAGGGATGAGCAGAGACGAGAAGGCATAGGTCACGCTACGGTCAAGACCGTGGACACTTCCCCGCCACAGATCCCGCGTTTCCGCGTGGAGCAGCTCGACGACGGCCGCTACCGAGCCACCGCCGAGTACACCCTCACACCCAAGATGGTTGCCGGCGGCTGCCAGAAGACCCTCCACGCCGACGACATCAGCCGCCTCGCTCGCCTCTGCTACTGGGAGCGGATCCGCGCGGCAGGCCTGAACGGGTGGCGGCTGTGAGCCCCCGTAAGGCCACATCAGCGCCCGCACCGGAGGACCTTGACGAGATGTGGGAGCACGACACCCACGTCCGCACCGCGGTCCACGATGCAGAGAAGCTCCAATGGGTGGAGTGGCCGCCGTCCGCCACCTCACGTGTGGTCGAACGGACCTGCTGGTGCCGTGCCCGCCTCTACGAGCTGCGGTCCGCGGGAGGGCACCGGCACATCGTCCGGACGGATCGGATCCCACCCGCAGCCGGCCCGCCCATCGTTCGGTACACGATCCCGCTGCCCGCGGCGCAGACCGATGATCTGTGGAAGAAGCTCATCGACGGGCAGGCGAAGTAGCGGCGGGATGCGGACTTGCATTTGGTCCGCGAGATTGTAACTGGCAGCGCCCCCGACCAACACGAACGGCCCCGCTCCCGAGAGGGAAGCGGGGCCGTCGTCTGCCTGCATCTAGCAGGACTTGGTGGACGCCTTGGCGTAGGTCCTCATGTAGACGGCGTAGCCGTTCCAGTAGTGGACGGCCAGCGTGTAGCCCGGCGGGGTCCACACGGTGACCTTGCCGGCCGCCGGGACGGTCGCGGTCTTCACCGCACCCCACTTGCCGCCGCCCAGCGACACGCCGTACTTGAAGTCACGGGCACGGTCGCCGCGGGCATTGGTGACCGTCCACCGCAGGGTCTTGTTCGCGGTCCGGCACAGCCCCGCCGCGGCCAGCTCCGACGACAGCTTGCCTGTGACGTTGCCGGTGATGCCGCTCTCGTCCTGGTCCATCTGCTCGTCGGCGGTCTTGTAGGTCCACTTCCAGCCGGTGATGCCGGACGAGGTCGCCTTCGCCCCGAAGAACTGCTTCGCCCAGTCGCCGGTCTCGACCTTCTTGCCGGCCGCGTCGTCGAAGGACGAGGGCAGCTTGCGGAGCTTGTCGTCGTTTTTGAGGTTGCCCTTGACCGTGTAGCTGCCGCCGCCGGTGAAGTTCCCCGTCAGCGACCGGGCCAGCGTGGCGGCCCCGTCGTCATTGGCAGGGGTCGGCTCACCCATCACCGTCGTGAACGTGCCCGAGTCCGCGATCGTCACCGTGTAGTTGTTGCCCTTGACGTGGTGGATCGTCGCGACGCGGTTGAAGTTGTCGCGCGCCCAGCCATTGTCGTCGACTCGGTTGGTGACCTTCTGCGGGACGACCTTGTCACCGTTGGGGGCGGTCACCAGGTCGGCGGCGCTGGCAGCCGGCACGGCGACCAGGGTCATACCCGTACCCACCACGGCAGCGGTCAGCAGGTGGAGAAGCCTCATGTACAGCTCATTTCTCGGGGGGGGCCGGATCGGGATCCGCTCAGCCCGTGCCACGGGGGTGGTAGAACCTCGGGCTGCCGTACTAGGACGCCGCGCCTGGTCTCGCGGTTGACCTGGCTGCGCTACTGGCCGACTCCGGACACGACGACGGCCCCGCTCTTCCTTGAGAAAGGAGCGCGGCCGTCGTCGTGGCTGGGGTCACCGTAGGTCGGTGCGCGCGCCCTGACCAGGCATCGCCTCTCGCGCACGCCGGACCTGCTCGGGGTCGTACAACTTGGCATCCGTGGTCGGGTCCCGGCGGATCATCCAGAGACCCGCCCGACGTACCCATCCCCGCGCCACGGCGTCTGACGCCATGTCCAGCTCCCGGGCAATATCCACCGCGCTCCACAGGTCACGTTCCATCTGTGCGCGGGCCTCCCGCTCGCACGTTCCGCACAGCGCGTCACCTTGCGCGCGGAACGTGTCCTGGCACCGGTCGATTCCACAGAACGAGCGTCGAGATTCGGGGGCGTCAGCGATGTGGATGGACTGGCCGGGCGCCACGGTGCTCGAGTGGGGGACGATCCACCGGGTCGCCATCCGCCGCGTGAGTTCGTCGCGGTTGCCCATCAGTCAGCGTCCCGTCCCAGCTCGCGCTCCTCGGCCTCCAGGCGCTCTTCCATCTGCGCGGTGCGGATGGCGGTGGCGCCCTGCTGTCGCTGCCGGTCCGCTGCCAACCGGGGGGCGTCGTCGAGGCGGGTGGTGTCGATCAGGTAGACGACGATCCGGCCGTGCTCCGGGTGCTCCATGTGGTCGCGGTCGTAGCCGATGGTCTCGACGGTGACGCCGTCGTCGCCCATGACCTGCCGCCGGTGGCCGAGGTAGACGGTCTCGCCGGCGTACCTGCGGGCGTCGAGGGTGATCGGGGTGCCGGTCTCGTATGCGGCGCGGAGGACGGCCTCGGGGCCGATGACGCCGAGAGCGCCGGGGGTGGCGGTCTTGGGGGTGATGCCGATCGGGGCGGTGTTCGTCATGCCCTTACTATGGCACGGGTGTAGCAAAGTGACAAGGGGAAGGGGGTCAGTGCCGCACTCCGCAGTCCGCGACGGCAACCACGGCCAAGGACACGATCGACGTGCCGCCGTTCACCCAGAACGCCAACGGCACATCGTTACCGCACTCTAGGTTGTGCAACGCCGCACCCCAACGCGTCTCGTCCGGGATGCCCTCGACGTGCCCGTCCTGCGACCGGGTCATCTGTGAGGCGTGGCGGCCGAACTCCCGTTGCAGCCACGCCACAGCATCCTCCGGCGTGCGAGGCGACTGGCGGATCAGCCGGTCCGGCTTGGCCAGCCACTCGCGGACGACGAGCGGCGGCAGGTCAGTGGTCCGATCACGGCGGGCCCTGTCGTTCCCGTAGGACCTGCCGTCCGTGATCTGCGCATAGCAGTGCCAGTGCAGACCGCGAAGCTTCCATTCGTGCACCTCCATCACAGGAGCGTCCCCGCGTAGCTCTCCGCGCGATGCCGCGCCCACAACCGGGCCACCGACGTCAGCCGCTCCGAATGCGGATGCGGTGCCGTACGGAGCTTGTGCTCCCACAGACCCAGCACTGTGACCGCGAACGCCGTCACCGCCTCGGCCTGCGCCTCCCGGAACGCCCGGACCTGCATCACCCAAGCCTCGGCGGCCGTCACGCTGTGGCCCGCGGACATGAGCCGGATGACGAGAAACGCCGGATCGATCCAAGCCGCGCCCCGCGAACGCCACGCCCAGTCGATGACTCGAACCTGGCCGTCGGCCACGAGGAGGTTGCCGGGGTGAAGGTCCGTGTGCAGGAGCGTGTCCCCATCCAGCAGTTCGGGTGCCGCGGCCTCGATGCGGGCGAGCTCCGGCAGACTCTCCCGATCCCACGGGTTCAGGTCGTCGGGCGGGACGGTCCGGTACGTCTCCCAGACCGGCCGCGTCGCCCACCTGTCCGCGAGGCTACGGGTCGGGGTCGGGCACGGCGTCAGCTCCCGGCCGAGCTCGTCGACCACGGCCGCGAGCGGGGCGAGGTCCGGCGATCCTGGGGACAGGTCAGCGTGCCGGCCGTCCGCGTGCTCGAAGCCCAGCAGCAGCCAGCCGTCGGTCTCGATCTCCCACAGCAGCCGCGGCGTCACACCGGCGGGCAGCCAGGGGTCCACCTCGGCCTCGTTGCGGTGCATCCACGCACCCCGCGCATCCGCGCGGATGCCTTTGCAGAACACCGGCCCGCGGTCGGTGTGGAGCGTCGCCGCGAATTCGGAGTTGATCCCCGACTCTGGGGTCTCGGCTTTCAGGATCGGGCCGACACGGTTCTCTACGGCGTCGCGGACCCCGTCGGGCAGTGCATCCCACTCTCGCCTGCTCATATCGCCTCCTACGGGGACGGCCCCGGGCCTGTCGAGCGTAGACCCGGGGCCGTCTGGTCGGGGTTAGGCCGGGCTGTCGTGGCAGCCGGCGTGGCACTGGCTGCAGTCGGCCGGGCCGGGACGCCACAGGTCGGCGTCGACCGGGACCCCCACGTCCCTCATCGCGGCGACCGTCGCCTCGAGGACCGATGCGTTGAGCGGGGTGTCACCGTCGGTGGGATTGTGGTGCATGAACCGGCCCGCGGTCCGGCCGCAGAAGTCGGCGTAGTCGCTGGTGTGGAGGATGAAGGTGTGCCAGCCGATGTCCACCAGCGCGGACGGGGAGAGTCCAGCGGTCGGGTTGGCGGCACAGGTCAGCAGGAACGCGAGCGCCTGGTCCATGATGCGCTCAGCGAGTTGCTGCGGGAGTTGTTCGTCTTTGGCGACGCGCCGTACGAGCCGGGCGAACACCTCCGCGGGAACTAACTGGCGGGGGTCCCGGACGGCCGGTGCCGGCCTGTCGATGGTGATGGTCACAGGCTTCTCCTCAAAAGCCGGTATCGCGCGAGGGTGCGCAATCGATGCGGTCCACGGTGCCCCCACCCTGTGGCGTTCCTAGCCCTGCGGGTGGTGAGGGCTGTGTGGCCGACGGGTACCGATCAGGACACTGGGGCGCGAGTAGACGAGGGTTTCGTTCTGTCCGAGTTCAGGCCGCTATGAGAACTCGCGGTAGCAACTTGCTACGGGTTTGCTTCAAGCAACCAAGCAACTTGCTGCGTTTGCTCACGCCACCACACCGAAACTCCCGCGAGTTTCCGCGAGGACTCGCGAGACCCGCCCGAACAGCAGCAGAGGTCAACCCCCACGGCCGCAAGCGGAAACAAGAGCTTCCCAAAGCACCAGCCGGGAACGCCTCACACACACCAACCCGCCGGCGGAAGGCCCCTCATGGCGAGTCAACTCATCGAGGTCGAACTCCGCTGGAGACACCTAAAGATCACCACCTTCACCAGCCAAGCCGACCCAGACAACCCAGACGACCTACAAGCCCTCCTACTCGACGCGATCAAACGCGACCCCGCCGCCCAGCGCCGCGACGTCCCCGAATACAAGATCCGCATATACGACCGCAAGACCCGCCGCAAACTCATCAGCTACGTCGGACGCAGCGAGCCAGGAGCCCGTTAGCCAATCGGGGAGCAATCCGCCGCGGCTGGGCGAGCGCCAGCTCAACCACGCGACACCGCCGGAGCCAGCAGATCCGTACGACCATGCGCCACCAGATACTCCACCAGCCGGCGCGCCCCATCCGGCCCCTCGTTGTGCACCACGTTGAACAGCGGTCGTTCAGCTTTGATGGCTTCCCGCTCAGACGCCTCGGCTTCCTCCCGGGACGGAAACCGCTGGACCGACGACCTCGCAACGAAATCCATCCACGACGACGACTTGAGATGAGAGCGTTCGCGCCCCCGCAAGCTCCCTGAGATGCCGATATAGAGAGGCTGGTCATCGGCGTCGTAGTAGCTATATAGGGCGGTCGGCACCGCCTCGCGGACCTGGGGCGGATCGATCGGGACTGGGGTCGTAGGCCGCGGGTTCGTTGGGGCTTGAGGAACCTCCGTCGCCGGCAAGCTGATGTAACTCGGCTCGCGTGGGTCCGGGCGGACCCCTTCCGGTGTCCAGCACGGCCCCACCGATTTGAGGAGGTCAGCATGCCGCTCGGGATCGAACGCCTCCCACTCGGGCTCGACTGCATCGGGTACGGAAGAGTCGAGGTGCTTGGGGCAACGTTGCTGGATGAAGCACTCGTCTGGGGTGCATGGTGCGAGGGCGTCCACGTAGGCGTCCGCGCCTGGAACAAAGATCTCTCGGTACCCGTCGTACTGGCCGTTCTGAGCAGAGCCGCGGCACCGTTGCCCCCGGCGACCACTCGCGGCTACACATTGAGGCCCCTGGCAGTCCTCGCCAGGGAAGACCAGAAGTTGGTCACCGACAAGCACGATCAGTGTCCCGTCGTCCTCAGTCGCTAGGCCTTCACCAACGGGCAGGGGGCTAGTCATGAGAGCTCCTGTTTGGCTTGCATCGACTTCTCTTGGTCGTCATCTCTCGCGCCCGCGCGACGAAGGAGCGCGGGGAACGTTCTCTGAGTAGTTAGGTGAGTAGTTCCCTTAGTAGTTAGGGGGAACTGAGTGCCGGGAGTCGAGGAAGTGAGTTCCGCCAACCTGGAAGTGAGTTCCGGGGGGTGCGGAACTGAGTTCCGGTGCCGGAAGTGAGTTCCAGGGACACGGCGCTCACCACTCATCGTTCCGCGCCTGCCGGAACACCTTCCACACGTCGCCGCCGAGCTGCTCCCACGACCGGTTCCCATCGCGCTTCTGCTCTCGCTCCCATGCAGAGCAGCACGACTCTGGGACCGGGCCGTCCTTCCGCCTCTTCGGCGGCGGGCAGAAGACCATCTCCTTTACACGCCATCCACATCCGCCGTCGTCGTGGAGGACGAGCGCACTGGTCGAGGGGTTGAATGCTCGGTTGCAGTGGGCGCACTGGAACCGGCCCTCGTGCGGGCCGAGTATCGGCAGGTTGCCCCAGTTGGAGGGGATGAGGAGGTCGTACTTGTCGGCCTTGCCGCCGTTGCGGGATCCGTAACCGACTCGCTCCGCCATGCCCAGAGACCGCATGGCCGCCCAGGCCATACGGACGGCCCGTTCGCTGTAACCGGTGACGCGAGCCAACCTCTCGTTGCCGGCGTAGACGCCGGTCCCGTAGTCGAAGTCGGCGTGGTCCATCGCCGCTCTGGCGACACCCTTCACCGAGGGCTCGACGAGAAGGACGCGGATGAAGCTGTTCCACCGGGCAACGAAGGGCTTGCCCTCATCGTCGGGTCGGATCATGGAGGTTCCGATCTCTCGTTGTGAGGAGATCGGCGCCACATGCGTGTAGCCCTACCGGGGCTGGTGCCCGGTTGCTACAGTGGTCCTCGTACAGGAACCTGCCGTAGCGCAGATCTCCGACATTCAGGCCCCGGCGCTCGCAACGTCGGGGCTTTGTCGTTTCAAATCTTAGTTCGAACGGCCCGTTTTCGCATGGGACGCGCCGCCCTAAACCACACGATCTACTGGCTTTCAGTCGGTTCAACCCAAGGCGGCAAAGGCACCCGATAACTCAACGTGTACCTATCCGCCGAGACGACAATGTCCGCTGTTTCGACAACACGATCTCCGACGTAATAGGTCCTTTCGATCACTAGAACCGGCGTCCCCGTCGGCACCTTCAACGCATCAACCTCGAACGGGCGCGGTGCGCGACCGTGGACTTCCTCACCGACATGGGTGATGTGCAGGCCGATGGCGTCCATCCGCGGCACCACCCCCGTGACCGGGCCGGCCTCGGGCTGCTCCACCGGCGTCCCCTCGGTGAGATCTAGGGGCTCGTACGAGGTCGACAGCATCACCGGCTGGTCGCCTCCGAAGAACCGGTAGTTGGTCTTCATCACCGGGTCGCCTGGTTGGATGCCGAGGCGGTCCGCGATCGCCTTCGGCGCGGTGGTCCGGCGGGACTGGTACTCCCACTCGGAGCTTTTCCCGGCAGCACGGGCGGACGCCGCGAAAGGGGAACTCGTGGGCCGTTTGCCGTAGAAGTCCCCGATGGTTCGCTTCTGTGGCGGTGCCAGCCGGCGAACGAACGTGCCCTTGCCCTGGACCTTGGTGACGAGCCCTTCGCCCTCAAGCATGTCGACGGCTCGCCGCACGACGATTCGGGACATGCCGTAGTGGTCCATGAGCTCCGACTCGGAGGGGATCCGGTCGTCCGCTTGGAGTGTTCCGTCGAGGACTTGGGCACGCAGATCGTCAGCGATCTGCTGGTACGCATGGCGTCCTTGGGGAGACGGCAAGGTCCACCTCCTTCTTCTGGTTGACCTAATAAGTACTACAGCCAAGGGCATCATTCTCATCGTCGCAGGTCAAAGCGCATGTCCTGTATTGGTATTGCAATCTTAGACTACCCGTTATAACGTCTAGAACATGCAGGATGCGGAGGACACACAGGAGACGGTGATCGACCTGAACGCCAAGCTCACAGAGCACGGCACCGACGGCCGATCACTCCCCGGCGGGGACGCGCCGACCGAGCTGTTCGTGACGGTGGACTACGCCGCGACGGTCTTCAACGTCAGCCGTAGCCACGTCATCCGCACCTACCAGGCGGGCTTCATCCCTGGCCTGAGGTTCTGCGGCCCGTACCGGCTGCTCCGGACCTTCGTCGAAGCGCTGGTTGCTGAGATCAATGCCGGACGGCAGATCGACATCGAGGACTTCTACGCCGAGTGGAACGCCAAGTCCGCTGAGAACGCGGCATGAACAGAGAAAAGCCCCGCCCGGTGTCTTCAGCACCGAACGGGGCCAGAAGGAACCGACTCGCTCGAATCCCAGGAAGGACACCGGCTCCTATGACCCCAACGGTACAGGAAGCCCAGCGTCTCGCCAGCTGGCAGGAGAAGCCCTGCCCGTGGTGGTGCGACGCCAACCACACCGACAACGACGCGCCCGAAGACCGCGGATGCTTCAGCACCTACCGGTCGACGCCCCTCCCGCTGGAGGACCCCGTCAAGGTCGTCGCCCCCAGCGGCGAGCAGTGGGCGTTGGACGAGGTCCGGTCCGGGATCGAGCGGAAGTCCCCCGGCGCGCTCCCGATCCTCACCATCGGCCACGGCGACATCGACAGTTTCGCGATGCCGCTGGACGACGCTCAGGCGTTCATCGACAACATTCAGGCTCAGATCGACGCGGCTCGTGCCGGTATGGCGGTGGCGTGATGTCGCCAGAGATGCGTGTCGTGCTTGCGGAGCTGCGCATGCACGCAACGGGAAGTCGCGTACTCGCGTTGTCGTGGTTCTGCGTGGGCGCCTTCGCGGCCACCTTCCTGGCGATGTGGATGCTCGGCGTGCCGTTCGGCTACGAGGCAGTCCTTTGTGGCCTTGGTGGCGGCGCGTTCCCGAAGTGGCTGAAGGCCGGTGACCAGTGATGCGAACACTCGTGAACCTGCTGCTCCGCCGTCTCCACGACAAGTTCTGCGGATGCTCGACCACGCCGGCGACCACCACGGACGACTCCGACTCGGAATGGGTGTTGGCGGCATGAACGGCAAGACGTACACCTGCCCGACCCACGGAACCCCGCTGTACAACGGCCCGATCCGCTACCGGTGCGACTTCGGGAAGCACAGCGTGGCCGCTGCGGATGTGTCCCACGAGTTCACCCCCCGCCCCGTCGAGACCGCC
>JAOPYH010000322.1 GCA_025964715.1 Streptosporangiaceae bacterium
GAGTGAGCAAATTTGCCCCCACGACGCGCGACCTCATGATGCGTGGCGCCCTGCCGCGGGCCGCCGGGCCCCACGGGTAACCGATTCGTGCAGCAGTCCCCCGCACCGGGCGCGGGCGCAATGACCGACGTTGGCTACTTCATCGGTCTGGCCGACGCAGCGAACGCGCACAGCGTGGAGATGAGGCGCATCTGTTCGACGTCGCGTCCCCGGCTGTCCAGCAGCTCTTCGGTGCAGATCAGGTACGCCAGGCACCGGGCCCGGCTGATCGCGACGTTGAGCCGGTTGCGCGAGAACAGGAAGTCGGCGCTGCGGGGCATGTGCGCTGCGCCGGAGGTGGCCATGCTGAAAAGGACCACCGGTGCCTGCCGTCCCTGGAACTTGTCGACGGACCCGACGGCGACGCCCCGGGTCAGGGGGTCGGCCTCGAGGTGCTCCCGCAGCAGGTCCACCTGGTCGTTGTAGGGCGCGACGACGAGAAAGTCCCGGACGGTGAGCGGCGACGCCACCCCGTGCTGGTTCACCCACTTCGTGCCGAGTAGCCACCGGATCTCGGCGTGCACCAAGTCGACCTCCTCCGCGGCGTGGGTCGAGCGCCCCTCGTGCTCGGCCCGAAGCCAGCGCAGGCCGGTGCCGAACTCGGTGTCCTGAACGGCACAACTGATGTGGCTGCTCAGACGACCCTCGTAGATGTTGTCGGAGATGAACGTGCAGACGTCAGGGTGCATGCGACGCGTCTCGGTGAGGAACACGCCGCGGTTCGGGGGCATGGTCTTCGCGTCCCCCAACAAGTGCTGGAGCGCGCTGCCGCCGCTGGTGCCGGGGTGCGAGGCCTGCGCCACCTGGGGCAGCTGCAGGGGGTCGCCGAGCAGCAGAAGATTGCGGGCTGATCGGCAGGCGGCGAGGGTGTCGGCAAGCGACAGCTGCCCCGCCTCGTCCACGACGAGCACGTCGACGGGCTGGGTGGCCATATCCACACCGGAGAAGAGCCACGTGGTCCCAGCCACCAGGTTAAAGCCGGCCTTGGCGGCCGCTTTGTTGTCGCGCGTGTACGTGACATTCGGCAGGGAGCCCGGTCCCGCCGCGCCGACCTTCTTCACCGCCTGAAGCCGGGTCAGCTCCCTGCGCTCCTGGAACAACTCGACAACTGCTTCGAGCAGGTTGTCGATGGCGTGGTGGCTGAAGGCGGTGATGCCGACGCGCTTGCCCGCGGTGATGAGCGCGTGGATCTGCTGTGCTCCGCGGAATGTCTTGCCCGTTCCGGGCGGTCCCTGCACGGCGACGCAGGTCCCGTCCAGCGCGGTCGTCCAGGCGAGCATGTCGTCGAGGTCGTCGGTGAAGACGCCCCCCGCGGGCCCTCGTCCGGGCAGGAAGCGGGGCAGGTCGCGGCGCAGCAGCGCCATGGCGACAGGGCTGGGCGTGGCCGCAGGATCCAGCACCGCATCCGCCAGCTCCGACAGGGCCGCCGGTTTGGGCTTCGGGGGGATCCATTCGTTCGCGGCGACCACGGTCGGCAGCACGCCTCGCTCGGCCAGCGAGTCCGACCAGACCAGGTCGAGCTCACCGGCCTCGGCGTCGAGCCGGAGGACGCTGGCGTAGGCGGGCGGCCCGTCGACGACGGGGAACAGGACCTTCTCGATTCCGTCGCACTCCTGCGGTGAGAATCGGAACCGCATCGCCGGCGTGATCGGGTTGCCGTTGGCGCGCCAGCGCTCGACGAGCCGGACGGGCTCGAGCCCCGCGAGCATCGACGGGTCCTCGAGCAGGTCAGCGGTGTCCCCAGCGCAGGCGGCGAGCCGCGGGGCCAGGTACGCCTTCCACTCCCGTCGCCAGTACCCGAGCACGTCGCCGAGCAGGTGCTCCGGCGTGTCCGGGCCGGCGGCGTGGAGCAGCTCGACGCGAGCGTCGAGCTCGGGGAGGTCGTCGGCCGGGTCGAGCACGGCGGGCCGCCACGGCAACTCCGGCGGACGGTGGTCGACCAGCCAGTCGCGCACGGCGCGGGTCGCGCGCACGTCGTCCTCGTTGTAGGCGGCGATGGCGGCCAGGGCGTCCGCCGCTCCGCTGGCCATCCACCGCTCGTACTCGACAACGGCACCCGCGCCCTTGTCGATGTCGTGGCCACGCTCGTAGCCGGTGAGCCGCTCCAGTGCCTTGAGCCCGTAGGACTCGGTGCCCACCTGGACGGCGTTGCGCGCGACGACGAGCAGGTCGACGAAAGCCCCGGTCTCGACGAGCTCCTCGAGGGCGACCTCGCCCACGCCGTGCTGCGTCGCGAGCCGCTCCAGCGACGACCGTTCGGTGTGGTTGTAGTGGTAGACGTGCATCCTGGGGAACTGCTCCCGGCGCGCCCGCAGGTAGCCGATCAGCTCGGCGACCGCCTCGCCCTCCTGCGCCTGGTCGTGTGCCCACCAGGTGCGGTACTCCCAGGCGCCCCCCGAGGTGCACTCGATGAGCCCGAGCAGGAAGAACAGCCCCGCGTCGGGACGCCAGAACGGGTGCCCCTCGAAGTCGAGGAAGACGTCGCCGTCGTTGGGTTCGGGCAACAGGGCGAGGCCGTGGCCCCATACCGGCTCCTCGCCTGCCTCGATCAGCAGGAAAGGCGGAGGTTCCCCCTCCCACTGCTCCCGGGCCTGCCGCTGCAGCCGGGCCTGGGTGACGACGCGGGCCTGCCGCTGCCCGGGTATCCCCGGCACGACGTCTACCTGATCGGCGAGGGCCGCGAGCGTTGTCACGGCCGCCTCCTGCAGCAGAGCGCGGTCGGCGCTGCGCAACCCGGCGACGTACACGAGGGAGTCCGCCTCACGCCAGCTGTGGTCGCAGACTTCGCCGAACTCGCAGAAGGCGCAGTGATCGCACGGCTCGGGCACGGCGGTACCGGTGGTGACCTCGAGATCAAGCACGCGCGCCAGCCGAGCTCGCAGCCGCTGCCAATAAGCGTTGAAGTCCGCCGTCAGCAGCGACTCCACCCGGCCGGAGCCAAGCCACAGGTGCATCCGCTCGGGGCGCGTCCCGGTCGCCCCTTCGATCGCCTCGGCGTAGAACGACAGCTGCAACACGTGCGCGGGCTTGGCCTCCTGCCGGGCGAGCTTGGCGTCGACCGGCTCGACCGAGACGGATCCGTCCGGCGCAACGACGCGCAGCAGGAAGTCGGCGATGCCGCGAATGCCGTCGTGCATCAGAGGCACCTG
>JAOPYH010000335.1 GCA_025964715.1 Streptosporangiaceae bacterium
GAACTCGCCTTCTACCGTTGCTTCTCGCCTCGCTCGGTGCCGTTGTCCGACCTGGTACGGGTGGCCGGGCGGCGCTGGACTGTGGAGGAGACGTTCCAGGCCGGCAAGGGCTTGGCCGGCCTGGACGAGCACCAAGTCCGCCGCTGGACCTCCTGGCACAGGTGGGTCACCCTCGCCATGCTCGCCCACGCCTTCCTGGCCGTCACCGCAGCCGCCGAACGCCGGGAAAACCCCGCGCCCGACGACCTGATCCCCCTGACCAGCAACGAGATCCAGCATCTGTTCGCGGCGCTGATCAGCCCGTTCCACGACTTCGCGCACCGGCTCCGCTGGTCACAGTGGCGACGACGACACCAGGCCCGGGCTCGTAACTCCCATTACCGGCGCCAAGTAGCCTCTCCTGTTCTGCCGCGACGAAAGTCGAGTGCTCTCACCGAAGGCTGAGCGGTGTCAAGCCGACAGAGCCGTCATTGTCGCCCCAGTCCTGCCTCAGTGACGTTCGACCGGTCTCATGGAACGTTGACCATCAGCCGTTTCGTCTCATCGACGTGTCCGATCCTTCACGACGTCGCGTCGGACTGACGGCCCCCGGTTTGGCCACCGAGCGCAACGTCGCCGAGATCGCCGAAGCGCCGGACACCAGGAGCAAGACATGCGACAGCCGTAGCCAGGTGGGCGGGGTCGATGCGGCACAAGGTCGTGGAGCGTCTGATCCGGGTGGTGTTCCCGAACGCCGCGACGAAGTCCGGGTCAACCTGCGTGTCGAGGTAGGTATCAAGCGCTTCCAGCCGGGGGCTGGCCGAGGGGCAAGCGGCGGTCTGCCGGGGAGCGCGGCGGTAGACCGTCAGGTCGCTGCCGCGCCGCCACGGGGGGCCTTCGGCCGACCAGTCCACCGCCACGACCTCGGACCAGGCCACGAACTCAGGCCTGCGGAAAGGGAGAAGGCGGTAAAGCGTGACTCCCTGCTTGTCCACCTGCACACTCTTGCGGTGACTGAAGCAGACTGCCGCGATCCACAGAGTCAAGGGGCTGAACACCAGATCGATGTGGTCCATCTCCGGCGGCTCCGCGTGCGGAAGGAAGCCCTCCGCCCCCATGAGCAGGGCGATGGCCGTGAAGCCTTTGACGCCAGTACGTGTCCAGCCATACCGAACCACGTACGAACCCTTGAACTGCCCCATGCACACCATGATGACGCACCTCACGTGCCCGAAGACGGCGTGATCAAAGTTCACTGAGGCCAGTCAGGACTCAGTGAGACAGGACAGCTCGACCATGAAGATCACGATCTACGGCTGGAGTACTAGCCAGACCGGTGAAGACGGCGCGAACCGGCAGGTGATGGCTTCGGTCAGGCGCCATGACCAGTCATGGCGAGGAACGAGGAGCCGGCAACACCGTCACGTTCTCTCCCGAGTGCCGCAGCTGTTGGAGGAGGCGAGCGTTCTGTGCCTCTAGCTCAGCATTGCGCAATGTCAGGACCTGGATCTGGTTGGCGTAAGTCGCAGCTGTGTCCTTCAGCTCCCGGACCTCGGTGGCGTGCTCGGTGCGAAGCTCCCGCTCTTTCTTCTTCAGCCGGGAGACCTCGGCCCGCAGTTCCTCTGGTTCCGGGCGCCGGGTCTGCGGCGCATCGAGGATCTCCTTCACGGCCTGTGCCACTGGCGACCGGTAGTAGGACGCGCGGGACACCCCGGCCTCGGTGCACAGATTGACGATCGTGATCTTGCCGTCGGTAAGTTCGAGCAGTCCATGCATCAACCGCTCGAACGCCTCCATCAGCGCGCGGTCGATGTCGGTGGGCGCTGTGCCGCCCGCCGAGAGGCGGTCGAAGGTGTACCGGATGCGGAGCCGTGTCTCGTCGTTCACGCCGGCATCACGCCTTCCTGGACGTCGTCCGCCTGGATGCTCTGGATCAGTTCGTCGAGTTCGGTGGCGTAGCCGGTCAGGGCGATTACCTGTAGCCGGGGCAGGGCCTCGCGCTCCTTCTTGGACAGGTCCAGTACCGACAGGGCCTGGTTCCGCGCGGTCGTGAGCCGGGGCAGGTGCACCACCGACCGGCGGGCGTTGGGGCAGTGAAGGCACATGTTGTGCAGCGGCAGGGAACGGCCGAGGGCCTTGGCGCGCCGCACCCTTCCAGAGGAGTTGAACGTGCCGGCCTCGGCAGTGGTGTCGTACGCGCGCATCCACGTTATGCAGACCTGCCGCCCGCGAACTGTCCGGCGTTGCGCCGGACCGGGCGGTGGCCGGACCTCTCATCAGCGTCTCCGACGGCACCTCCCGGGCCCGGTGACACCACCCCCAGGTCATGCCTTCGACAGGGGGACACGGTCATGCCGGGCCCGGAGGCCAGCGGCCCTCTTGCAGGACCACGAAAGACATAACGGGGGTCAGGAATTCCACGCACCCGTTGTCGGCGCCGCTGTAGCTGCTCTTGCGCCAGACGCGGCAGGTCGAGTCAATCAAGGTTGTCCGTCAGGCGATTCGTACGTACCTGTGTTCGGTGACGACAGTGTGTCGGTCACGGTCCGGCAGGCGAGCGTATCGGGGTGGTCCGGGTCGAGCACGCGGACGCATGCGTCCAGCGTCTCGTTGGAAAGGGTCCGGGCCGCGCTGTGCTGGCCGGCGCAGGTCAGGATGCGGGCGAGTTCGATCCGGATGGACAAAGTATGGGGGTGCTCGGGGCCGAGGATCCGTATCCGGGCCTCGGACACGGCGCGGGCGGTCTCCTCTGCCTGGGCCCACTGGCCTCGGTTGGACAGGACTGACGCCAGGCGATGCCGTGCGGCCAGGGTCCGTGGGTGGTCCGCTCCCAAGGTCCGCTCGCTCACGCTGAGCGTTGCGCGGGTGAGGGCTTCGACCTCGTCCCACCGGCGAGCACCCAGGCGAGCGCGATGCGGCTCAGCAGAGTGTGCGGGTGATCAGAGCCCAGCGCCCGTTCGCCGGCGGCGAGGTTGGGCCGAGCGAGAGCCTCTGCCTCCGGCCAGCGGCCCTGCTGGCCGATCGCCTCGGCGAGGCGGCCCCGGCTGTCGAGGGTGTCGGGGTGATCCGGGCCGAGGACGCGTTCGCGGCCCTCCACCGCGCGCCGCATGAGCTGTTCGTCCTCGGCCCAGTAGCCCAGCCCGTACAGGGCGAGGGCCAGGGCGTGGGCGCTGTCCAGCGTCTGCTGGTGGTCGGCTCCCAGCAGCTCCTCCCGGACCCGCAGTGTTTTGCGGTGCAGATCGCGGGCTTCCGCGAAGCGGCCGAGACCGCTCAGTGCGCGGGCCAGCTCAAGGGGAGAGCACACCGACCGGCAGCGGCTCGGAGGCGTAGCACGACAGCAGCCGCAGCAGCGTGGCCGCCTCGGGCCGCCCCTCCCGGGCGAGAGCGTCCAGCGACAGCTGCCAGGTACTGCTCAGCAGCCTGCGCAGATCGCGCTCCGCAGGGTCGGCGCCGAGGTCCAGGACGGTGCTCGGATCGTTCTCCAGACGCTTAGGCACTCGTCCACGGTGATCGGCTCCAGTAGTTGGTGGCCGAGGAAGGTCCCGGCCAGCATCAGAGCGAGCGGGTGGCAGCCCAGCCGGCGGGCCAGCGACTCCGCTGCAGCCAGGTCTTCGTCACCGACCGCGAAGTCGCGCAGGACGTCGACGGCGTCATCGACGCCGAGTACGCCGAGATGGTGCCGGCCGGCCCGGCGCCACAGCGGGGCGGCTCCCTGCCGGGTGGTGACCAGTACGGTGCCCCGCTGGCTGGAGCGCAACCAGCCGCCCTCGTGGAGCGGACCGGGGTCGTCGGCGTTGTCCAGCACCAGCAGCCACCGCTCGGATGAACGGTCGAGGTAGTGCCAGACCAGGTCTGCTGCCGGACGGCGTCCGGACTGGGCGGCGTCGACCTCTTCTTGGGCGGCGCCCCGGTCGTGGACCACCGCGAGCATGCCGGCTCGCAGCGGCGTGGTCCCGGAGGCGTTCACCCGCAGCCCGATCACCCCGTGCGAGCCGACGGCTTCGTCGAAGATGGTCTGGGCGAGGGCGGTCTTCCCGCAGCCGGCCATCCCGTGCAGGACGTGCACGGCCTCGCCCGCCGCGATGCCGATGGTTGCCCGCAGCAGGATCTGCCGCAGCTCCCGCCGGTCCCGGATGGGGGCGAGTAGCGGCGCCGTGAGTGGCACGCGTACCGAATCGGGGCCGGAGCGGTCATGACCGGGCGGTGCGCTGGCGGCGGCAGAGTAGTGGGTGTGGTACTCGGTGATGTGCTGGTCACGGTCGGCACGGAACAAACGGCCGACCGACGGTGTCCGTCCACAGTTGTGCCCGCTTCCGGCGCCTCGGGCCGGTGCGGTCCCACGCCTTCGGTCACCGCTCGGTGATGTGCTGGTCGCGCCCGGCCTGGTAGACCCTGCCGCTGCCCGATACCTCAGCACGCATGTGCACCGTGGGGACCTGGGATCCCTGCTCGGCGGGGAGTAGAGCGCGGGACTGCTCCAGCACGCGGATCAACTCCTGCCCGATGGCCGGGTCGGTGATCAGCAGGCGGCGCAGCCGTCCCCGCCACTCGCCGGCCAGAGCCTGCTCGCTGAGAGAGTCGCCATCCTGACGAGCGGCCAGCACCTCCGCCCGGGTCTCCTCCAGCGCGTCACTGACCTCATCGGCCTGCGCCGGGTGCACGCGCCGCCACAACGTGGAGAGCTGGAGGTGGAGCGGAAAGTGCTCATCCCGGGTGAAGATCACACGGCGGAGCTTGCCCAGGTCCGAGATGCCGTTCAGCGGCTCACCGACGAGAAGGACGCCGCGGACGACTGGGACGACGAGGACGAACGGGCCTACTTGTCGCGCATGGCCAAGTTGCGAGAACGCAGGAGGCGGCTGGCGGCACTTCCGCAGCGTGCTGACGAGTGGCGCATGGTCGGGACTGGCGAGACCTACGCCCAGCTCTGGGAGCGGTCCGACTGGCCGGAACGTCGGCGACTGCTCATAGACGGCGTGTTCACGGTCGTGGCCTATCGTCCCAAGTCGGGTCAGGGCGGAGCCTCGAGCCAGGGCGAGACCCAGATCCTGATGGCTCCGGGCCCGGACCTTGCGGAGAGGCTCCAGGGTCGGGAGATACCCAGGCTACCGCCTACTCTGGGTGCATGACCGCGCAGGACGCCCTTAATCGAAGCTACGAGATCCGCACCTCAACCTCGCAGCAAAACTCCTCAACTTCCTCACGGACTGCAACGGCTGATCGGAGCACCTGATCCGGAACCCGGGGAACAGCGCAGCGAAACGTGGGCCGGGGCCGATTGCGGCCCCGGCCCACTTCTGTGCCAGGGCAACGCCGCCCAGCCGGAACCCGCCCGACAACGTGGGCACGCGCAGGCCACAGCCAGGGCGCGGACAGACAAACACGCCGCCCGGCGGTCCATAGAGTCAACTACGTTCGTCGGCCACCCGGTCAGTGCACACCGCACACCAAGCGATTCCGAGACCGGCCCGACATCCCACGGCAAAGGGCCGCACCAAGGCAGCCCCGACCGGCCGACAGGCCGCGCGACAGCCGACCACCCTCCTTCGGCGTCGGATCGGCCGTGAATGACGGCTCAGTCGGTCGATTGCGCCGGAGGCAGGACGGCGATGACTTCGACCTCTACCTTGATCTCGGGCCGGACCAGCCCCGGAATCACGGCCAGCATCGAGGCGGGCTCGTGCTTGATGAACTGCGAGCGGACCGCCACATAGGCGGGAATGTCGGCGGGATCGATCAGCCACTGCCGGATGCTGACAATGTCGGTCAGACCCGCGCCAGCACGGGACAGGATCTCCTCGACGTTCCGCCATGCCTGCGTCGACTCGTCCGTGAAGTCCTCCGGCAGGGTGCCGTCACGGGTGAGTCCGGGCGTGCCGGAGACGAAAATCTGCTGATAGCCGGCCGGAACGAGTACAGCGTCTGCGTACCGGCCGATCTGGTGGGCCACGCCAGCATCAAGAGACTTTACGGTATTCATCGATTACTCCTTGTAAAGCACGCACGGCCTGGTCCATTTTTGCGGCGGTACAACCAAGCGGGGGCGGGAATTATCGTGTTGGACGACGTTCGCCCATTCGCCTGCTTATTCCACGCCGGGCATACGACGAGGAGACTCCAGGTCGCGTTCCGGTCCCGGATCGTGTCATAACGGGACTGTGAAGTCCACTATCGGCACAAACGTACGTCATTCCATGAGGTCGGCGAGGCCTCTGGCCTCGATGTCGGCGCCGTGGGCACGTAGGCCATCGGCCTGGAAGCGGTTTACCTGGCAGGCCTCGTTCGGCGGACACGGCACCGTCGATGCACACGTCGACGAACTCGCCGTAGTCCACACCGGGGTCTAGGCTAAGGGCAATACCGGTGACTTTGGGCTTTTCCGGTCGTTGGGTGCAGTGTGCCAAGGCCTGGACAGACGAAGTCATCGGTAGGTGATCGGGTTTCGGATCGGATTGCGATCGGGGTGCTGACCCGCGCGTTTCCGCCGGAGCTGGTCGATGAGGTGGTTGCCGGGTGCGGTCGGGTCG
>JAOPYH010000367.1 GCA_025964715.1 Streptosporangiaceae bacterium
GCCACCGGAAAGGGGCAGGTTTCCTTGGGTCCAGTACTGCGTGGTCCCTGCCGCCGGGGGCTTCTGGTTGATTTGCCGGCCGGCCTTGTCGGTCTGCTTTGGCTCCCAGTAAAAGAGCTGGGTTCCGCGGATACGGACCGAGGGCGAGTTGGTCGGCGGGGTGGTGAACAGGTTGCCGGTGCTGTTCATGGACATCTGCAGCGTCAGAGCCGCAGTGTTGTTCACCGATGCCACCGGGCCGAGGGGGTCACGGCGGACAATCTCGAGCGGGATCCACAGTGAGAAGTGAGCCGAACCGGCGGCCGCGTTGGTCGAGGTGAGCGCGACCCGGTAGTAAGTCGCCTGCGTGGCCACATCCTCGGCGTTGAAATACCCGCCGTACTTGTTGATGAGGGACGCGGTGTAGGAGTCGAACGGGCCGAAGATGGCCTCGTTGTTCACGTCGTTCAGCTGGATGTTGCCGAGGATGTTGAACGGGTAGTTCTCGGCTCCGACAACCGTCGCCACCGCGTTAGTCGCCGTGGTGATGAGGATGTCCAGCCAGATGCCCTTCAGCCATCCGGTAGCGGTCAGGGGCCAGTTCGGGAACGACTGACCGTAAGTGGTGACGGTCTGGTCGTAGTCCGCGCCCTCGATGACTTCCTGCGTGCCCACAAGGAAACTGCGCTTGCGGACGGGGGCCTGCTGCCCCTTTGCGGCCCCGGGCTTCGCCGGGGCGGCCGTTCCTGCGGCCATCTGGTGCCTCTCCCTGCTGGGGTTAGAGCGAAGAGAGGAGAGACACCGCCGTTGACGGAGAGCAGCCGAAGCAGACGGTGCTCTCCGTCCCTCGCATTATAAGCAGGAACGGGGGCTACACGCCAATTATTGCCATGTACGGGCCGCGCTTGTCGATATACAGTTTCTCGGAAATGTTTTTAGTGCCTTCCGGCGTTTCCACCGGGAATCTGCGCAGGCCTGGGACGATACTCGCGATTACCTCAGGGTCAATACCGCCGCCGATTTCGCTGAACCGTTTCCGATTCCTTACGTCGGTGTCCTGCCCGAAAATAAGGTGCGTTGGCGAGTTGTAACTGAACGACGAAACCGACCCGCCGCCGAGGGTCCCGGAGGGCTTCTGGTTCGGGCCCCACAATCCCGCGCCACCCTCAGCGCCCGCGGTCCAGAACTCCTCGCAATCCATGTTCAGGCCGAGGATGACCGCCAGGACGTAGATGTCGTCGGCGAGGGTGAGCGAGTCGCCCTTCTGGTACTGCTCCGCCAGCATCTTCCGGAACGTGTCGGCGAGGTGCGCCCGGTTCTCGGCGACCGGCCTGTCTTTCAGGTGCTTGGGCCACAGCACGTAACCGCGTGGCTTCCGCAGCGACGCCGGCGGGGGCCACTGGTCGATGATCTTCAGGTCCAGCGCCGAGGCCCACCGGCGGGTGGCGGGGGACCTGGACTTGGGCATCGCCGACACGAACCGCAGATGCGGGTTCCGTCGCAGCGCCATATCGACGGCCTGGTACGCGAGGTGGGTTTTCCCGCCCTGGGTCGGTTCCCAGATGCCGAAGTGCTCACCAGGCCGGTAATCGAACTTCCTGGTGAGCCACTCCTCGCGGGTGAACCGGGCGATCCGCACGTCAGGCCGCCTGGGGGACCTGTTCCTCGGCCAGCTCGTCGAGGCCCATCTCGGCCTTCAGCCGGGCCATCGTGTCGGCCTCGATCTTGTCCGCGCCGGCGCGCATCTCGTCGGTCACCGGCGCCTTCCAGAGCATCGCCGTGGACACCGCGAACGGGGCGATCGCCATAGCCGCCGGGAAGACCCACGCCCCGCCTCCCTTAGTGAGCATCTCCAAGCACCACCGGACCATCCCGTTGTGCTCCGCCCACATCCCGACGCCCTTCGCGAGGCCGTCGCCGGTCTGCTCGAGCACGGCCGACTGATACCGGGCATGGACCCGCACGTCGTCTTTGGGGATCGGCAGGACCGCCAGCGCCAGCTCGATGCCCGCGAGGAACTCCGACAGGCCCGCGGCGTAGGTGGCCGCGGTAGCGGGCTGGGTCTTGCCCTTCGGGCCGTCTGAGGGCTTCTGAGAGCCGCTCAGCGCCTTGGGTGCGTTCGTCGTCCGCGCCTTGTCCCGCGGAGGCCGACCCCCCGGGCCCTTCTTCGGCCGGCCATCCACCGTGTACCCGTACGGCGCCTCAGGGTCCACCAGGCCCACGTCCGGTGGCGACGGCGCCTCCGGATCCGTTCCCAACGGGGCGGCCATCGCCCGGGCGAACTCCTGCTCCACGGTGTCGATGTCGATCCGCTCACCGTCAGCGGTCGCGAGTCCCTCAGCCATCACATGACCCTTTCCGGTGGCAGGTGCAAGAGGTGCGCCTCGACCGCGGCCAGCCGCCGCTCGAACTGCTCCGCCCGGGTTTCGCTGAACAGGTCGTCCTCGTCCACCGGCTCACTGAACGGCCGCTTGCCGCTGAAGTACTCGCGGGCCAGCTTCCAGCCGCGTTCCTCCGCCGGCCGCCAGTCGCGGGTCACGAGCCACCGGGCGGCGGCGTGACCGGCCACGCCGCCGAGCGCGGCCGCTGCGGCGATGAGCGGACGCCGGCCGGTCACATGCCCGCCCGGAGCCGGCGCAGCTGGTCACCGAGTTGTTCCTTCGTGGTCGGCATGATCACGTCCGGGTCGTCCGGGTCGGCCAGCCGCATCCCGGCCGAGTACATCAGCCGGTGGTACTCGAGCCAGATCGCCGCGTCCTTAGCGCTGGAGAACCCCTCCGGCGCGCCCCGGAAACTGAAATACGCGCACTGCTGCTCCCACGCCTGGTGCGCGATCGCGTCGGCCTTCGAGTCGTACAGCTGCTGGTCCGACCCGCCGTCTTCCATCCGGATCGCAACCCAACTGCGGATCCGCTCGTCATAGGGCGTGAACACGGTCAGGCCGCGGATGATGTCGAACGCCCGCTTCCCCGCGTCGCTGACGTGCTGGCATTCGCTGCAGATCTTCCGGCCATGCGGGCAGAGGTTCTCAGGCATCCGCCGGCACCTTTCCGGTGCCGGTCAGCGTGATCCGCCAGATCGGGCACATGTTCATATCGCAGACCTGCAGCCAGATTTTGCCGTCAGGGAAGATCGTCCATTGCAGCCGCGGGCCGTACGGGTTGCCGAACGCCAGGTCGGTCTGCCCGGTGATCGCCCCGTGCTTGGCTACCTCGGCTATCCACGCAACCGCCGCGTCGGTCAGGTCGGAATGGTTGAAGTGCTCGACTTGCCGCTCCAACTCAGCTAGCCGGTCCTCGATCTCAGTCATGCGCCGGCCTCCGCAATGCCACGAAAAACGCGGCGACGGCGACCAGCAGCGCAGCGCCCGCGGTGATCAGCGCGGCCAGCACAAGACCGCTCGCCGACTTCACCGCCTTCGTCACCTGCTCAGTGACGGCCTTCCGTTTCGCATCCCCGATCACGGGCCCCTCCGGTTGCTCTCTCACAACACCCGTAACCTTACCTCAAAGCTACACTTACGTAACCGTAGGTTTCGAGGTGGAAGGAGCTCCGGTGGCCAAAACGCTTTCCCCCAGCGCCAGGCGCGACTGCCGCTTCGACCACCTCGTCACCGCGGCCGTCGCCAAGGGAACCGGCACCGTGCTGGTCTACGACGGGATCCCGGACGAGGAACGCGCCCACGAGATCCGGCGGGGGATCTACCGATGCGCCAGGCACCGTGAGCTCACCGCCGACGCCGGACCATCCGGCCGGCTCGTCACCGGCGACGAAATGGGCATCCGCAAACGCCGCGACGGAACCTACGAGCTGCGGTATCGGATCTGGTCCAAGCGCGACGGCCGGAAGCGCCTACTCGCGAAATACGGGTCTGACCGGTCGAAATGGCCATACGACCCGCGGCGGCGCGCCACCCCAGAGGAACGCGAAGCATGGGCCAACCGGGACGAAACCGGCCGCATAGTCACCCACTGAGGAGAACACCATGGAAGGCCAGGCCCCGCACTACTGCACCGGCTGCGGCGAGATCCACGGCGCCAAGCACCAGACGCCACCCGAGGTCGAGATCGCCCGCATCCAAGCCGAGCGGGATATCCGCGTCGCCGAACTCGGCCGCACCGAAACGAAGATGGCCGTCGAGGGTCAGCTCGCCGAGACCGAGATCGTCGCCGAGGCCACCGTCGACGAGGCGGTCGTCAAGGCCGAGGTGCTCGACGAACTCATGGCGCCCGAGCCCGAGCCCGAGCCGGTCGTCGTGGTCGCCGACGAAACCGGCGGGGAGCCCGCCGAGGAGATCCCCGACGCCGAACCACCGGAGACCGAGCCCGCCAGCGCAGGCTCCAAGGGTTCCAACCCGTGGTGGTAGTTCGTTAGCAACACTAAAGAGTTCCCGGGGGCGTTTCAGCAGGTCACAGGGGCTCTAACAGGGCCGACGGACGAAGTTCGCGAGTCAAATTGAGCCGTTGTTCAGGACGGGCTGAACAGCCGTTCAGCAAGATAGCGGGGGGTCAGCTGGGAGTACTCAGGCGCCGCACGGGGCCGGCGACGGCCGCCAGCTGGTCCCGGATCCGTCCTGACGTGAGATCCCGGGACGTCCAGACGACGTGCCGGGCCCCCGCGGCCAGCAGCACCCACTTCCACGATGTCTGGCCGCTGCTCATGGTGTCGCCGTCGCCCTTGAGCTCGGCGAACAGGACGTACTGGCCGACGATCACCAGATCGGGGAGGCCCGGCGTGCCCTGGCACCGCCGGGAATCTCGGCAGTAGTGCCACACGAGGCCGCGGTCGTCGAGGAGATCCTGCACCTCGACAAGGAGTTCCGTGTGGTTCATGCGGCGGCCGGAGGGTGGAAGCCGTACGTCTCGAAGAACCAGCGGGTCGTGAACTGGTTCAGCTCGAGGATCACTTGCTTGATCGTTTCGCGGTCGGCGAGGGCCCCGGTGTCCATCCGCAGCTGCCAGATCATCTGCCCGCCGGCTTGCCGCTCGAGGTAGACCACCAGCGGGTTGTCGGCCATGTTGAGCACGATGGTGGGCGTGAACGGCGCCGCCGGGGGAGTGGTCACGAGGGCTCGCTGCGCCGGTGGTGGTCGGCGACGATCAGCACGAGCTTCGTGATCCCGATCGCCAGCAACGCCAGGAACGCGACGATGACGAGCAAGCCGAGCACGGCCCACCGTGCCGAGTAGGCGCCGGCTGCGCTGCCCGCGATGAATGCCAGCAACGCCACGG
>JAOPYH010000374.1 GCA_025964715.1 Streptosporangiaceae bacterium
CTTCGGCGAGGACCCCGATGCCGATGCGCAGCCAGGTGACGTGCACCCACCCGGTCACGAAGCCCTCGATGAGACCGGAGACCAGGAGCACGCCGACCAGCCCGATCGCGATGCCGACCGCGGCCCGGCCCTCCTGCGCGAGCGCCTGGCCGCGCCTGCGCGGCCCCGGGTCAATGATCGTCCAGCCGAGCTTGAGGCCGGCGCCGCAGGCGAGGTAGACAGCGGTCAGCTCGAGCATCCCGTGCGGCAGGATCAGCCCGAAGAACAGGCTGCCCTTGCCGTAGGCGAACATGAACCCGGCGACCACGCCCAGGTTGAGCTGGTTCTGCAACAGCACGTACAACGTGGGGATGCCCAGCAGGATGCCGAAGATCAGCGCCTGCGCGGAGACCCATGCGTTGTTGATCCACACCTGGAAGGCGAACGACGACGCGGAGTGCTCGGTGTAGTAGCCCGCGAAGTCGTGTTCGACGAGCTGGCGGACCTGATAGGGCGTGCTGATCGAGGCCTGCACCTCGGGGTTGCGCGCGACCCAGATGGCCAGAACCAGCGCGAGGACGTTCCCGATGACCGCGTTGCCCAGCCACCACCACCGCAGGCGGTAGGCGGCCGCGGGGAACGAGGCCGTGACGAACCGGCCGGCGTCGCGCCACAGCGGCGCCTGGGCGCCGGTCACGGCGGCCCGTCCGCGCGCCACCAGAGACGAGAGCCGGCCGACGAGCACCGGGTCCGGCGAGCTGGAGCGCACAGTGGACAGATGCGTGGCCGTCCGCTGGTACAGCTCGACCAGTTCGTCGATCTCCGGGCCGGTCAGCTTCCGGCTGTGGTTGATCAACCGCTCGAGGCGCAGCCAGTCCTGATGATGGGCGGCCACGAAGGCATCGACATCCACCGCCTGAGACTAACGTCTCCGCCCGCTCACCGGGCAAACTGTCCCTGAGCCCGCAGACCACCCCCGGAGGAGATCCATGGCCGAACTCGTCACAGGCGAGGCCGTCGCCCTCGATATCCGGGTGGCCCGCCTGGCCAGCCGGGCGATCGCCCTCCTGCTGGACCTGCTGGTCCAGTTCTCCGTCCTGAACGTCGTGCTCTATGGCACCAGCATGACGGCGCTGATCGCCGACGGCGCGTGGACCGCCGGGCTGACCGTCCTGGCCACCGTCGTGGTGGTGGTGGGTTATCCGGCCACGCTCGAGACCATCACCCGCGGCCGTACGCTCGGCAAGATGGCGCTGGGCCTGCGGGTGGTCGCCGACGACGGCGGGCCGGTACGGCTGCGTCAGGCGCTCCTGCGGGCGCTCGCCGGGTTCGTCGAGTTCTGGATGCTGTTCGGCTCACCGGCACTGATCGCGTCCCTGTTCAACCGGAGGGGCAAGCGACTCGGCGACATCTTCGCGGGCACCATCGTGATGCAGGACCGCGTGCCGGCGTCGGCGATGTTCGGGCCGGTCGCGATGATGCCGCCGCAGCTGGCCGGCTGGGGGCGGTCACTGGAGCTCTCACGGGTGTCCGACGGACTGGCCCTCACGGCGCGACAGTACCTCGGCCGCTTCGGGGAGCTGTTGCCGCCGGTGCGCGAGGCGATGGGGCGGCGCATCGCCGACGAGGTGCTGTCGGTCGTCAGCCCGCCGCCTCCTCCGGGGCACCGCCCGGAGATCCTGCTCTCGGCCGTCCTCGCCGAGCGCCGCCGCCGTGAGGAGTGGCGCCTGCATCAGCGCCGGGTGCGCCGGATGGCCCTGCAGCGCCGAGCCCCGTCCGGACTCCAGAGTCCGCCCCCTCCTTACCGGTGATCCCGGTGCGGTCACAGGGGGGGAAGGTTCGGCGGTGACTCGAGGTCGGTGAGCTCGACGCCGGGGGCCTCCAGGACCACGTCTCCCGCGATGTGCACCGACTGCGCCTCGCCGGTGTCCAGATCGGCGACCTGGTAGCGCTCGACGGGCAGCGGTGCCAGCTCGGTGTCATAGGCGGTGATGTCGGTGAGCCACCACCGCTGCGTGACGGTGAGCGGGGCCAGCACCGGGCCGCTCAGCTGTACGAGAGAGACGTCCGCCTGTGCGCCCGGCTCCAGCCGCAGCGACCGTGCCACGGCGACGAGGAAACCGGGGGAGTCGCCGAGGAAACCCGCCGCCTGCGCCGTGTGCTCCTCGCCGGCCCGCACCCAGGTCAGCGCCCGGCCCACGAGGCCGCCGCGCAGGAGTACGTCACCAGAGCCCACCTGGACCCGGATCTGGCGCCAGCGGCTGTCAACGGTGAGGTCGGTGCGCAGGCCGTCGGACCGTTCGGAGACATACCGCCAGCCCCCCACGCCCGGGGCGCACTGGAAGGTCTCCCGGGTCCCGGTCTGCGGGTCGGCATAGGTTCCGCGGGGCACCTGATCAGCCTGTCAGATGCGGCGGGGTCGCGGGCGGGCGGGGCTCAGGAGCCGGACCTCCACGAGCCGAGGTAGTCCTCCTGGGCGGCACTCAGGACGTCGATCGCTATGTCCATGCAGTCGAGTTTGAGCCGGGCCACCTCGGTGTCGATCTCCGCCGGCACCGGGTGTACGGCCGGAGCGAGGTCCTTGTAGGAACCCGCCAGCCATCGGCACGTGAGGGCCTGGCCGGCGAAGGACATGTCCATGACCGCCGCCGGGTGGCCCTCGGCGGCGGCGAGATTGACCAGCCGGCCCTCGGCGAGCAGGACCAGCCGGCGGCCGTCGGCCAGGACGTACTCGTCGGCCTGTGGCCGGACGCCGGGGTGGACGTCCACCGCCAGCTCGGCCAGCCCCCGGACGTCGATCTCCACGTCGAAGTGCCCGGAGTTGGCGAGGATCGCGCCGTCCTTCATGACGGCGAAGTGCTCTTCGCGGATGACCTCGCGGTTTCCGGTCACGGTGATGAACACGTCACCGTGCCGGGCGGCCTCGCCCATGGGAAGGACCCGGAAGCCCTGCAGGGTCGCGCCGAGGGCCTTGACCGGGTCGATCTCGGTGACGACCACGCGTGCCCCCAGCCCGCGGGCCCGCTCGGCCAGCCCGCTGCCGCAGTAGCCGAAGCCCGCGATCACGATGGTCTTACCCGCCAGCAGCGTGTTCGTGGCCCGCACGATGCCGTCGAGCGTCGACTGGCCGGTGCCGTGGCGGTTGTCGAACATGTGGCCCGTGTCGGTGTCGTTCACCGCGACCATCGGGAAGCCCAGCACACCCTCGCGCGCCATCTGGTGCAGCCGGATGACCCCGCTCGTGGTCCCCTCGCAGCCGCCCTTGACGCCCGCGAGCAGGTCGGTGCGCTCGGTGTGCAGTGTGTTGACCAGGTCGCAGCCGTCGTCCAGGACCAGGTCCGGCTGGATCTCCAGGGCCTGGTGGATGTGCCGGTAGTAGCCCGCCCGGTCGGTCCCGGCTCGGGCGAACACGGCCGCGCCGTACTCCTCGACCAGAGCCGCGGCGGTGTCGTCCTGCGTCGACAGCGGGTTGGAGGCCGCGAGTGCCACCTGGGCACCGCCCGCCTGCAGGGTGCGGATCAGGTTGGCGGTCTCCGTGGTGACGTGCATGCACGCGGCGATCCTGAGGCCCTCCAGCGGCCGCTCCGCGCCGAAGCGCGAGCGGATCTGCCGCAGCACCGGCATGGACCGGTCGGCCCAGTCGATGCGCCGGACACCCGCACCGGCAAGCCCGGCGTCCGCGATGTCGTACGAGCCGGGCTCGCTGACCACCGGATCCTCCTCCCGCTCGGCACCCGTCGCCGTGATCTTGCAGTCGTCCGCGACCCGAAGCGCGGCTCCGGCCACGGACCACTGCAAGATCACCGCGCGGAAGGCATCAGTAGCGGTAGTGCTCGGGCTTGTAGGGCCCCTCCACGTCGACGCCGATGTACCCGGCCTGCTCCTTGGTGAGCTCGGTGAGCTTCACGCCCAGAGCGTCGAGGTGCAGCCGGGCGACCTTCTCGTCGAGGTGCTTGGGCAGGACGTACACCCCGATCGGGTACTCCTCGGTCTTGGTGAAGAGCTCGATCTGCGCGATCACCTGGTTGGTGAAGGAGTTCGACATCACGAAGGACGGGTGACCGGTCGCGCAGCCCAGGTTCATCAGCCGGCCCTCGGCGAGCACCAGGATGGCGTGCCCGTCGGGGAAGACCCACTCGTCGACCTGCGGCTTGATGTTGTTCTTGACCACGCCCGGGGTCTTGGCCAGCCCGGCCATGTCGATCTCGTTGTCGAAGTGGCCGATGTTGCTCACGATGGCCTGGTGCTTCATCCGGGCCATGTGGTCGGCCCGGATGATGTCGTAGTTGCCGGTCGTGGTCACGAAGATGTCGGCCAGCCCGACGACGTCATCCAGCGTGGTGACCTGGAAGCCGTCCATCGCCGCCTGGAGCGCGCAGATCGGGTCGATCTCGGTGACGATCACCCGGGCGCCCTGGCCGCGGAGCGCGTCCGCGCAGCCCTTGCCCACGTCGCCGTAGCCGCAGACCACCGCGACCTTGCCGCCGATCAGGACGTCGGTGGCGCGGTTCAGGCCGTCGATGACGGAGTGGCGGCAGCCGTACTTGTTGTCGAACTTGGACTTGGTGACCGAGTCGTTGACGTTGATCGCCGGGAAGGCGAGCGTGCCGGCCTTGTCCATCTCGTAGAGACGGTGCACGCCGGTGGTGGTCTCCTCGGTGACGCCCTTGATCGCCTCAGCGGTCGCCGTCCACCGGCCGGGCCGGTCCGCGATCGTCCGGCGCAGGGTGTCCAGGACGATGCCCCACTCCTCGGGGTCGTCCTCACCGGCGGACGGGACCGCGCCGGCCTTCTCGTACTCGGTGCCCTTGTGAACGAGCATGGTCGCGTCGCCGCCGTCATCGAGGATCATGTTGGGGCCGCTGCCGTCCGGCCAGGTCAGTCCCTGGTCGGTGCACCACCAGTACTCCTGCAGGGTCTCGCCCTTCCAGGCGAACACCGGGACGCCCTTGGGCTCCTCGGCGGTGCCCTCGCGGCCGACGACCGTCGCCGCGGCGGCGTGGTCCTGCGTGGAGAAGATGTTGCAGCTCACCCAGCGCACGTCGGCGCCGAGCTCGACGAGCGTCTCGATCAGCACCGCGGTCTGGATCGTCATGTGCAGGGAGCCCATGATCCTCGCACCGCGCAGCGGCTGGGCGTCGGCGAACTCACGGCGTACGGCCATCAGCCCGGGCATCTCGTGCTCGGCGAGCCGAATCTCCTTGCGTCCGAACGCCGCCAGTGACAGGTCGGCGACCTTGTAATCCATTGTTCGTGGCTCCTAGATCCGCTTCATTGGGGCTGCGCCGCGACGTCGACGGGCGGTGTACGCCAGCGAGTCTAGGCCGGGGGTCTCCGCCGCCGCACAGCCGGGAGCGACATCCTCACACGAATTTGTCAGAATCGCGGTATGCGTATCACAGAGGCCGCTCGGCGGCTGGGCACCTCCCCTCGCATGCTCCGTTATCGGGAGGCCCTGGGGTTGCTGCCGCCGACCCGGGAGCTCGCCGGTCATCGCCGGTTCGGTACGGCCGAGCTGCGTGCGGTGGCCCTCGGGCTGGCGCTGGAACAGCGCTACGACGTCAGCCCGGCCGAGCTCGCCTTCGGGCTGCGGGTCCTGGCCGAGCCCGAGGTGCAGGCGGGCGTCCGGGAGCTCGGGCAGCGCATCGGCCGGCTGTCCGCCCCGCCGGTGCGGGCACTCGACTTCGAGAAGGAGAAGGCGCTCCGGCTGCTGCGGGGTCCTGCGCCGGCCGGCCCGCCCGCATCGATACGGACACCGACAACGTAGGTTCAGAGGCGGCCGGCGGCCTTCAGGGCCAGATAGGCGTCGGCCAGCGCCGGGGCGATCTCGTCCGGGGGAGCGTCCACGACCTCGACGCCGTATGTGCGCAGCTCGGCCGTGAGCCGCCGCCGCTCGGCGCGGGCACGTTCGGCCGCGGCGGCGTCGTAGACCGCCGCCAGGTCGCCGCGCGAGGCCGCCATCTCGCTGACCCGCGGGTCCGAGACGGCCGCGATCAGCAGCAGGTGCCGGGAGGTGAGCTGGGGCAGCAGCGGCAGCAGGCCCTCCTCGATGGCCGCGGTGTTCAGCTCCGTGAGCAGGACCACCAGGCAGCGCTGCCGGACCCGCGCCATCAGCGTGGACACCATGCCGGCCGCGTCGGACTCGATCAGCTCGGGCTCCAGTGGCGCCATGGCCTGCACCATCGAGGTCAGCAGGTCGGTACGCGAGACCCCCTCGACCCGGGCCCTCACCCGGCGGTCGTAGGCCAGCAGGTCGACCCGGTCGCCCGCCCGCGACGCGAGCGCACCCAGCAGCAGCGCCGCGTCCATCGAGCAGTCCAGCCGCGGGATGTCACCGACCCGGCCGGCGGCCGTACGGCCGGTGTCGAGCACCAGGTAGATGCGCCGGTCGCGCTCCGGCCGCCAGGTCCGCACGACCACGTCGCCGCGGCGGGCCGTGGCCCGCCAGTCGATGGACCGCACGTCGTCACCGTCGACGTACTCGCGCAGCGAATCGAACTCGGTGCCCTGGCCGCGGATCAGCGCGGTGTGCCGGCCGGTGAGCTCACGCAGCCTCGCCAGCCTGGCCGGCAGGTGGCGGCGGGACGGGAACGCCGGGAGCACCCGGACCCGCCATGGCACCGGCCGGGACAACTGCCGTGCGGCCAGGCCGAGCGGACCCGTGGACCGTACGGTCACGGTGACGGCCTCGCGGTCACCCCGGCGGGTCGGGGTCAGCGCGATCTCGACCCGCCGGCGCTCGCCCGGGGGGATCCTCAGGTCCGCGGAGCGCGGCTCCGCCGCCGCGCTGGGCGGCCAGGCGTCCCGCACTCGGGCCTTCACCCGGCGGCCGCCGAGGTTCTCCACCGTCAGGGTCACGGCCGCGGTCTCGCCGAGGCGCACGTTGGTGTCGCCGGAGCGGTGGAAGCGCAGCCTTCGGACGTTGCCCGCCAGCGCGAGGTCTGCCAGCACACCGAGCAGCAGGACGGCTTCGACCGCGAGCATCGCCCACCAGCTCGGCACGAAGATCACCACGATCGCGCCGAGCCCGGCCAGCAGCCCGAGCCGGCCCGTCAGCGCCATGCCCGCCTCCGCATGCTCACGGCCTCAGCGGGGGGCGGGGACGGTGGCGAGGACACCCGCGAGCACGCCGTCGGCGGTGGCGCCCTCGAGTTCGGCCTCCGGGCGCAGTTGCACGCGGTGCCGCAGGGTCGGCCGGGCGAGGGCCTTGACGTCGTCCGGAGTCACGTAGCCGCGGCCGGACAGCCAGGCCCAGGCCCGGGCCGTGGCCAGCAGCGCCGTGGCACCGCGCGGGGACACCCCGAGCCGGAGCGACGGCGACTGACGGGTGGCCCGGCACACGTCCACGACATAGCCGACGATCTTGGGATCGACATGGACCCCGCGTACGGCCGCACGGCCGGCGGCGAGCTCGCCGGGGCCCGCGACCGAGCGGACCTCTGACAGGTCGCGCGGGTCGAACCCGAAGGCGTGCCGCTGCAGGACGGCGATCTCCTCGTCCCGGTTCGGCACGGGCACGGTGAGCTTCAGCAGGAAGCGGTCGAGCTGTGCCTCCGGCAGCGGATAGGTCCCCTCGTACTCGATGGGATTCTGCGTCGCGCAGACCATGAAGGGGTCCGGGAGGGCACGGGGCAGGCCCTCGACCGACACCTGCCGCTCCTCCATCGACTCCAGCAGCGAGGCCTGGGTCTTCGGCGGGGTCCGGTTGATCTCGTCGGCGAGCAGCAGGTTGGTGAAGACCGGGCCCTCGCGGAACTCGAACTCGGCGGTGCGGTTGTCGTAGACCAGAGAGCCCGTGACGTCACCCGGCATCAGGTCGGGGGTGAACTGGACCCGTTTGAAGTCGAGCGCCAGGGTCTGCGCCAGCGTGCGTACGAGCAGCGTCTTGGCGACGCCGGGCACGCCCTCCAGGAGCACGTGTCCCCGGCACAGCAGCGCGATGACCAGGCCGGTGACCACGGCGTCCTGGCCGACCACCGCCTTGGCGACCTCGCCGCGCAGGGCCGTCAAGGACGTGCGGGCCATGGTCGCCGCGTCGGCGGCATGACTCGCCGGGTGCGTGGCGCCGGGCTCGGCACCGTCGGCGGCCTTGCCGAAGCTCACGGCTGCCGGCGGATGTTCGTTAGTCAAGACTGGCGAACCTGCCTTTCCAGGTCGTCGAGGAAGTCGCTGAGCCTGACGAGCTCGGCGTCGTCCGCTGGTGCAGGACCGTACAGGGCGGAGCCGATCAGTCTCTCCTCCAGCCGTGCACGGCCGGCCAGGGCCGTCACGATCTCCTGCGCGAAGGCGGGGTCCTGTGCGGTGCCGCGCGCGAGGCCCAGCAGAGGCACCAGGCGTTCGCGGGCTCCCGCGCGCAGGGCGTCGGCGGCGCTGTCCCTGGCATGCCGCGCGCGATAGAGCCGGGCCCGCCCTTCTACCGTCTCCGCGGAGCGGACGATGACCGGCAGCGGCTCCAGCACGACCGGCCCGAGCCGGCGCGACCGCCACAGCGCCGCCAGTGCGACGGCGATGAGGAGTTGCAGCAGCGCCAGCTTGACGCCGAACGGCACCAGCTGCATGAAGCTCTTGTCGCCGCCGACCGCGGCCTTGGGGAGGCCCGGGACGAGCCACACCACCGAGGACCGCGCCCCGGCGAGGTTCATGCCCAGGGCGGCGTCACCGTCCTTGGCGAGGAACTCGTTGGTCAGCGGGCTCCCCGAGCCGAGGACCGTGACAGTGCGGCCGCTCACCGGCACCTGCACGAGCCTGGGCAGGTCCTTGTCGGCGTAGCACTTCATCGCCGAGCCGGGCGTTTCGTAGGTGTGCGCCGCCTGGAAGTCCACCTGGCCGGCGAGCACGGCGGCCGGCAACCGGCAGCCGGGCCCGGCGCGCTCGACGAAGCTCTGCGTGGCCTGCCGTACGCCCGGCACCAGCCGTTCGAGGGTCCGCCGGTCGGGCCGGACCAGGAGCAGGTCTCCGGGTGCGGCGCCGAGCGTCTCGAGGTCTCTCGCGGTCAGGCGTTCGGATCGGACGACCATCAGCGTCGAGCCCGGCGTCGAGGCCATGCGGGAGGCGGCGTCGGAGGCGCTTCGCGACACCTGCACGCGGACGCCGCGCTGTTCGAGGAGCTGCGCGAGCGCGCGCCCGCCGCCCTGGCTCGGTGACGCCGGGTCGAGGAACTCCGGTTGCACGGTCGGCCGGAGCGCGGCCAGGATCACGGCGAGGAGGATGAGGGCCGACGCGCTGAGCAGGACGTACCGTGAGCTGCGCCAGCGCCGCACGGCGACCTGGCCGGCGCTCGGCGGCTCGCCCGTGAACGGGCCGGCCGTCGCGGCCGGCGCGGTGGCGCTCATCGCGGGCTCCGCGAGTTCGCGTCCGCCGGCTCGCCGGCGTGCGGCGGCCGGGGCCGCGCGGTCTGGAGCAGCCGGTCCAGCAGGGTGAGCTGCTCGTAGCCCTCGCGGGTCCCCGGCCGGTCGCCGTACCAGACGTCGTCGAAGACCCTGACCCCCGCGTGGAGGGCCTCGGCGAGGTCGGGCAGCGTCTGCGCGGCCTCCTCGGCCAGCTCGTCGGCCGTGCGTCCCGGGCGCGGCTCCACGATGGCCCGCTCCTCGAGGTCGCGGGCCACGGCGCGCAGCCGCTCACGGATCGCGTGCGCCCACTCGCCGGCGGCCGCGTGGCGTTCGGCGTCGGCCCGGTGGTCGCGGGCGGCGGAGGGTTCCTGCGCCAGCAGCGACCCTCTGCCGGACCTGGCGTTGCGGCGGCCCCGCATCACGCGGAACACCAGGGCCAGGACGGCGAGGAGCAGCACGACGATGACCACGAGCGCGATCCAGCCGCCGCGGCTGCCTCCACGGGTGGGATCGGCCACGGTGCTGAAGAGCTCACTGAGCCAATCACTGATCTTGCGGAGCAGACGCTCCAGCAGCGAGGGCTCGTCCCGGTGATAGATGGGTCTGCCGAGCTCCCGCCGGGCGAGTTCGCGTGCCTCGTCACGTCCGATGGGCCCCGGGGGGATCATCCGTGCGCCTGCCCGGGCCCGGTGACCGGCGCCGGCGTGGTGGCACCGTCCGGCACGAGGGGACTCGGCTTCCACAGCTCGAGGAAGTCCGCGGGGATCCGCCCGGGTTGGGGGCGGGTCTGCAGCTCCAGGTCCAGTCCCTCGCGGCGCATCCGCTGGTCGACGTAGAAGAGCGCGATGACGCCCGCGTCGAATGGGCTCATCAGCGCCCACCCCACGATCCGGCCGAGCGTGTCCACCGCGAGCGAGAGCACCAGCGCGCCGCCGGTCGGATTGTCGCCGAAGGCGACGAGCTGGACCACCACGAACGGGATCCGGAGGGCGAGGAGCCCCATGAAAAGCGTGATCAGGAGCGTGACCAGCAGGGCACCGCAGGTGCGCCACCACCTCCGCCGCACGAGCCGGTGCGCCCGCCGCATGGAGGCGAGGACTCCCCGCCGCTCCATGACCACGGCCGGTGCGGCCAGCACGAACAGCACGTACAGCCAGATCATCGCGACCAGGCCCAGCGGAACGCCGATGACGCCGGACAGCACGCCGACGACGGCGGGGGCACCGGTGGCGGCGAACGCGATGAGCGGGAGGATCGGCAGGCCCAGGGCGAGCACGGAGATCGCCATGATCGCGAGGGAGACGCCGAGCAGCCGCAGCGCCTGCGGGCGGGCATGGCGCCAGGCCTCCCGCAGTGTCGTGGGCAGGCCGAACAGGGACCGGCCCATGACCGGGGCGAGCAGGCCGGCCAGCAGCAGCACGCCGAAGGCCGAAAGCACGAGCCCGATCGAGCCCATCGTGGCCTGGGCGCCGAGCGTCCGCAGGACGGGCGTCGGGGTGACCCCGCGGCTGCCGTCGCCGATGAGGACGTAGGTCGCGACCGAGACCAGCACCTGGATGACGCTGCAGATGATCAGCGAGAGGCCCAGGACCGCGCGCGGGTTGCGCCGGATGTTGCCGATGGCGCCGTCGAGGATCTCCGAGACCCCGAGCGGCCGCAGCGGGATGTCCCCGCCGAGCAGTTCGGAACGGTCGATCACCAGGTCCGTGGACCGGTCCCGGGGTTCAGGCGACGCGGACCCGGAGGCCGGTGCGACCGGGGACGCCCCGCCGTCCGGTGCGGCCGCGGGGCCGGACACGCCGGAGCCGGGTATGGCCCAGGCCTGTGGGTCCTTCATCCCGCTCCCCGCCCTGCTCCCCGTCGATGACGGGCACTGCCCTCCGTCGCTGACGCCGCCCGGTCATCCTGTCACGCTGCGACCCCGGGAATGCTCACGCCCGCACCAGCCTGTGGACGCTGAGCCGATGCCCGCCCCTTGGCGAATCCATGAGACTCCCATGTGATCCCCCGGGCTTTGAGCGCCAACCGTATGATGTGAGTAAAGTAACAAGGAGCTTACCGGTGCCAGGTCAGGGAACCGGGCGTCCCGCGCCCGATCCCGGTCCCCGGGGGCCACTCCGCGGGCGTGGGCCGGTAGCTTTCCGGACAAGTCCGGCGAACCGCACGAACCATGACGGAAAATCAGGCGTGGACAGGGCAATTCGCGCGCCGATCAAGGCAACCAGGGACGTCGTTCGGGAGTCGTACTGATGTACCGGAGACGACCCTGTGGTGATCTCGCGCCCGGCGTCCGCCGTGGCGAGGTCCGCCGCGGGTGTCGCCGGGCACGCCCGTCCAACGCCGGTAGCCTGTCCCGCCCAGGGCGCTCGCGCCCTGACTACGTGTAACGATGAGGGCCATGAGAGGACGTGTACTGGTCGTCGACGACGACCTCGCGCTCGCCGAGATGCTTGGCATCGTGCTCAGGGGTGAGGGCTTCGAGCCGTCATTCGTGCACGATGGCGACAAGGCACTGGAGGCGTTCCGGGAGGCCCGGCCCGACCTGGTCCTTCTCGACCTGATGCTTCCCGGCGCCGACGGCATCGACGTGTGCCGCCAGATCCGCGCGGAGTCCGGCATCCCTATCGTGATGCTCACCGCCAAGAGCGACACCGTGGACGTGGTCCTCGGGCTGGAGTCCGGCGCCGACGACTACATCGTCAAGCCGTTCAAGCCCAAGGAGCTCGTGGCCCGGGTGCGCGCGCGGCTGAGGCGCACCGACGAGCCGGCCCCCGAGACCCTGCAGATCGGCGACATCGCGATCGACGTCGCCGGCCACTCGGTCAAGCGAGCCGACCGCAACATCCCCCTGACGCCACTGGAGTTCGACTTGCTGGTGGCACTCGCCCGCAAGCCGCGCCAGGTGTTCACCCGCGAGGTGCTGCTCGAACAGGTGTGGGGCTACCGGCACGCGGCCGACACCCGGTTGGTGAACGTCCACGTGCAGCGCCTTCGCGCGAAGATCGAAAAGGACCCCGAGCACCCGGAGATCGTCGTGACCGTACGCGGGGTCGGCTACAAAGCCGGACCAGCGTGACCTGAAGCCGCCCCCCCATTGAAGGCCCCGTGAAGGCGTGGAAGAGGCTGATCCGCCGTTGCCTGGTCAGGCTGCGTCGCGTCCTGCGCGGGATGTGGGGCCGTTCCTACGCACGGTGGCGGCGGTCGATCCAGATACGGGTGGTCGCGACCACGCTCCTGATCTCCGCCCTCGTGGTGGCCGTCCTGGGCGTCTTCCTGATGCAGCAGATCACCACGGCACTGCTCGACGCCAAGGAGAAGGCGGCGCTGCTGCAGCTGGACGAGGGCCTGGGCGTGGTCCAGCAGCAGCTCGTCGCCGCGAGTTCGTGGGGCGCGGACAAGGAGAAGCTCGAGGACGTCGCCAACAACCTCAAGGCGCGCAGCGGCCCGGCCGGGCTGTACGAGGTCTACATCCGCGACACCGCCGACAAGTTCTATGACGGCTTCACCACCAACGAGCTGCGCCAGCAGAGCATCCCCGACCGCCTCCGCCGTGAGGTCGCGCAGGACCGGATCGGCACCCCCGAACGCACCTACGGCCGGCTGTCCTACATCGGCTACGACTCGGTGCCGGGCCTCATTGTCGGCACCACCGTCGGGCGGTTCGAGCTCTATTACCTGTTCCCGCTGACCCAGGAGCAGCAGACCCTCACGGTCGTGCAGCGCACGCTCGTCGGGGTGTGCGCCGCCCTGGTCCTGCTGCTGGCCGCGGTGGCCTCGGTCGTCACCCGGCAGGTGGTGATCCCCGTACGGCTCGCGGCGCAGGCCGCGGAACGGCTGGCCGCCGGCCGCCTCGAGCAGCGCATGAAGGTGCGCGGTGAGGACGACCTGGCCCGGCTGGCCACCTCGTTCAACGACATGGCGGCCAACCTCCAGGAGAAGATCGGCCAGCTGGAGGAGCTCTCGCAGGTGCAGCGCCAGTTCGTCTCCGATGTCTCGCACGAGCTGCGCACCCCTCTCACCACGATCCGGATCGCCGCCGACCTGCTCTACGAGCACCGCGACCGGTTCGAGCAGGCGGTGGGCCGGTCGGCCGAGCTGCTGCAGAACCAGCTGGAGCGGTTCGAGTCGCTGCTGGCCGACCTGCTCGAGATCAGCAGGTACGACGCCGGCGCGGCCACGCTCGACGCCGACCCGGTGGACGTACGAGACCTGGTCCTCAGGGCCGTGGGAGACACCGAGGGACCGGCCGAGCGCAAGGGCAGCAGGCTCGTGCTGCAACTCCCCGGTGAGCCGTGCATGGCCGAGGTGGACTGGCGCCGGGTCGAGCGCATACTCCGCAACCTGCTGGTCAACGCGGTCGAGCACGGTGAGGGGAAGGACATCGTCGTGATCGTCGCGGCCGACCGGGACGCGGTGGCCGTCGGCGTCCGTGACCACGGCGTCGGCCTGAAGCCCGGCCACGCGCACATGGTCTTCGACCGGTTCTGGCGGGCCGACCCGGCACGGGCCCGCACCATGGGCGGCACCGGTCTCGGCCTGGCGATCTCCCGCGAGGACGCCCGGCTGCACGGCGGCTGGCTCCAGGCCTGGGGCGAGCCGGGAGTCGGCTCGCAGTTCCGCCTGTCCCTGCCCCGGGTCGCGGGCGCGGAGCTGCGCGGCTCTCCGCTGCCGCTGGTCCCGCCCGGAGCCGAACTGGCCCGCACACCCTTCGCACAGCTGGAGACAAGCGATTGAACGGTGCGCTGATGCGTCTGTCGACCGTGGCCTCGCTGCTCGGTCTGGTGTCCGGCTGCGCGAGCGTGCCCACCGGAAGCAGGGTCGCGTCGGGGCGGCCCGCCGAGCGGACCCAGCCCTTCGACGACCCGTACGTTCGGATCGTGCCGGTGAGACCCGGGCGCGACTGGCTGCCGTTCCAGATCATCAACGGTTTCCTCTCCGCGTCCGCGAGCTTCGACGACAGGCACGCGGTAGCCCGGGAGTACCTCCTGCGGGACGCTGACTGGGAGCCCGACCCGGGGCCCAGCGTCACGGTCTATGCCAACGGCAGCCTGCGGGTGATGCCCTCGCGCACCGGAGACGCCCAGGCGTCGGTGCAGGTGACGGGCGCGCAGCTCGGCATCATCCGGCCGGACGGCCAGTACGCGGCCCAGCCCGAGGCGGTCAACGAGGTGTTCCACCTCGCGCGCGACCCGCATGGGCAATGGCGCATCGCCCAGCTCCCCGAGACGCTGCGGCGCGGCATGCTGCTCAGCCGGCGCGACATCGACAGGGCCTTCCGGACCATGAACCTGTACTTTTTCGCACCTGACCGGACCGTGCTGGTGCCCAACGCCATCTTCCTGCCGCTGGTCAACCGGCGTGACCTCCCCAGCCAGCTCACGCGGGCACTGCTGAGCGGGCCCACGGCGTGGCTGCACAACGCCGTGCGGAACTCCTTTCCGGCCGGCACCCGGCTGCTCGGTCCCGGGGTGGAGATCACCGACGGGGTCGCGACCGTCAACCTCAGCCGCGAGGCGGACAAGGGCGACCTGGCCGGGATGTCCGCCCAGCTGATGTGGACGCTGCGGCAGCTGGCCGAGATCAAGTTCATGAAGCTCGAGATCGACGGCAACGTGATGGCGCCGCCCGACGTCGGTTCGACCCAGTCGCCCCGGGACTGGCAGCACACCAACCCGGACGCCGTCACCGGGAGCGGGGCCCAGTCGGCCTACCTGCGCGGTCCCGGCGGCCGGCTGGAGCAACTGGCCGACGACCGCACCAGCCCGTTGCACTCGCTCGACGACGTGAGCCTGGAGGATCCCGCGATGGCGCTCGACCATCGCGGCATCGCGGGGCTGAGCCCGGCGCGCGACCAGGTCCTGCTGGCCGAGCCTCCCGGAGACGGGACCCCGGCGCGGACGCGCACCGTGCTGCGCGCGAGCCGGCGTGACGCCACGTTCACCTCACCCTCCTTCGACCGCAACGGGACCATGTGGACGGTCGAGTCCGCCGGCCACGGCTCCTCGCTATGGATCAAGGACCTCGGCAGGTCGCCCGTACGGGTCTCGGGCGCCGCATGGGGACTCAGCGACCTCAGGGTGCGGACGCTGAGAATGGCCCTGGACGGCGTCCGGGTCGCCGCCATCGTCGTGGACGCCCGCCGCCACGAGCAGATTCGCATCGGCCGCGTCATCCGGGACGGCCAGACCGTGACGGTCGGCGACTTCATGCCGATCAGCTCCGAGCTCGTCGACGTGGCCGACCTCGCGTGGGAGGACGCGAACGAACTCGCCGTGCTCGGCCGGCTGCAGCGGACCACGGCCGAGGTGCTGCCCTACCGGGTCCCGGTCAGCGGCGGCAAGATCAGCGGTATCGGCCTGGGGGCCCAGGGCGACATGAGCTCCATCAGCGCCGCGCCGAACTCGCCGGTGCTGGTCGGCGCCAGGGTGCCGGGCAAGGACTCGCGCAAGGACCAGGTGTGCCGCCTGAGCGACCCGCAGGACCGGCTCAGCCAATGGGACTGCTTCGTCGAAGGCAGGGACCCCTTCTATCCCGGCTGACGCCGGGGCTTTTCCACATTTCCGGGCCGGCCTGTCGCGGGGGCGGCGTGCCGTGGCAGGTTCGGCCACATGCGGTTGCTCGGTGACCTCCTCGAGCTCGTCCTTCCCGAGTCCTGCGCGGGGTGCGGGGCAGGGCACGGCCTGCTGTGCGGTGACTGTGCCGCTCAGCTCACCGCCGCGGCCCGGCCGGCCTGGCCCTCACCCGCTCCCGCGGGGCTGCCGCCGCCCTGGGCCGTCGCCGCGTACGAGGGCGCGGTCAGAGCTGTGATCGTGGCCCACAAGGAGTCGGGTCGCACGGGTCTGGCCGGCCCGCTGGGCTCCGGACTGGCGCGGGGCGCGCTGGCCGCCGGCACGGAGGCGACCGGTGCTGTCGCGGGCCCGGCGCCGCTGCTGCTCGTACCGGTGCCGTCGGCGCGCGCCGCCACCCTGCGGCGCGGGCACGACCCCACCCGCAGGATCGCGGACGCCGCGGTGGCAGTGCTCCGCCGGGAGGGGGTGCGGGCTCGGCGGCTCTGCGCGCTGGCACAGGCGCGTCGCGTCGCCGACCAGTCGTCGCTTTCGGCGGTCGAACGGATCGACAACCTCGTGGAGGCGCTGGCGGTCACCGAGCCCGCGGCCGTGCGGGGCCGGCGAGTGATCGTGGTGGACGACGTCATCACCACGGGGGCCACGCTCGCCGAGGCGGGCCGGGCCCTGCGCGCGGCCGGCGCCGAGGTGATCGGTGCTGCGGTGGTCGCGGCGACCCGCCGGCGGCGGTGATGCGCCGACAGCGGCCGGCTGACGCACGGTAGCAACGATCAACGCCGGATACGCGACACACCCGGGACCGATCATTCCAGAAAACTACGGTGAGTTACTGTGGCAGGTATAGGCAACTGACACTCGCCCGGGGGTCACACGATCGTGGCCTGGGCGGAGACGTACACCGTATGTTCGGCGCCGTAAGGGGTTTCACGGGATGTGAACGGGGCGACCGAGCCAGGAGGGGAGCGTTGGGTGACGGTGCGTGATTATTACCTCTCTCCACCACCTGACATTCGTGTCCGGAGCGGTTAGCGTTCCTGACATGGCACCCGCCCGGGTCCGTGGTTGCGTCGGGCCGAACCAGGTCCGGCTAGCCGAAGCCAGCCGCAGGCGAAGCGGCCCACGTAAGGCGACTTCTCGTCGACCGATCACGGTGCGGCTTAGAAGTAAGTCCTGCCCCGCCGGGAGATCAGATATCTCCCGAACCGGGAGAAGGGCAGTAGTGGCGAAAGCGCCGCGAGACTCTCAGCAGGCGGATGTGGGGACGAAGACCAGGTCGGCCGGGCGGGTG
>JAOPYH010000407.1 GCA_025964715.1 Streptosporangiaceae bacterium
TCAAGTCCGCGGGCCTGGGCGGGGCGACAAACAAGAAGCCCGACCACACCTACTTCTACAGCATCAATGGAACCGACGAGGAACTGCGCGCGCTGACCGACCCGACCTCACCCCTGATGGCCGATCTCGGGCTGACCCCTAAAGAGGTGGCCAAGACCTTGATCGACACCATGGAGCAGATGATCAGCGGCAAGATCCCGGCGTACAGCAACCACACCGTCAACGTCCCCGACAAGCCGCTCGGGCCCGACTGCACCGCCGCGAACGACTTCAACAAGTCCGAGTACTTCGCGACAACGAACCTGCCCTGCGTCGGCAACTGAGCCGATACCCGGCGCGACGTGCCTACGGACACACGAGTAACACGGAGGAGTCACTATGGACACGGCAGGCGGCACCGACCTGCTCGTGGTCGACGAGCTGACCAAGAGCTACGACGGTGTTCAGGCGCTGCGAGGTGCGAACCTCGTGGTCAAGCGCGGAGAGATCCATGCGCTCCTCGGCGAGAACGGGGCCGGTAAGTCCACCCTGATCAAGAGCCTCGCCGGCGCCGTCAAACCCGACTCGGGAACGATCACATTCGAGGGAGAGGGCGTCGAGTTCGGCTCGCGAGCCGACTCGATGAGCCGCCGCATCAGCGTCATCTTCCAGCACGCCAACCTGGTTCCGCAGCTGACCGTCGCGGAGAATGTCGTACTCGGCAACGAGCAACGGCTGTTCGGCTATCTCCGCGATGGCCGGCAGCGGCAGGCAACCAACGAAGTCCTGGCTCGTCTGGGCATGAGCATCGACCTGAACCGGACCGCCGCGAGCCTGAGTGCCGGCGAACGACAGCTCGTCGAGATCGCTCGTGCGCTGCTGCAGCAGACGAAATTGTTGATCCTCGACGAGCCCACCGCCTCACTGGGAACCGAAGAGGTGGAGCACCTGCATCACGTGCTGCTCGAGCTACGCGACAGCGGCATCGGCATCATCTACGTCTCGCACCGGCTGGAGGAGGTGCTCTCCGTCAGCGACCGGCTGACCGTCCTGCGCGATGGCCGAACCGTCGGCACCAAAAGCGCCGCCGGGACGAGCACCGCCGACGTCATCCAGCTGATGATCGGCCGCGACGCCTCCCACGTCTTCCGCAAGACCTCCGATGCCCGTGAGGAGATCGCGCTCAGGGTGCGAGACCTGACCACCCCGAGCGGGCTCCAAGGCGTCAGCTTCGACCTGCACGCCGGCGAGATCCTCGGCGTCTACGGACTGCTCGGCTCCGGCCGTACCGAACTCGCCCGCGCCATCTACGGAGCCGACCCGATCGACGGCGGCATGATCGAGACACCCACCGCGCCGACCGGGCGCAAGAGGAATCCCTATCGAGCCGCCCGTGCGGGCATCGGCCTCGTGCCGGAGGAACGCACCACCCAGGCGATGTTCCCGTTGCTGTCGATCACCGACAACATGAGCTCGGGGAAGCCGTGGCTCTCCACCAAATGGGGTGTCATTCGCAACCGGCAGCGTCGCCACCTCGTCGAGGAGATGGCTGGGCGGGTTCGGCTCAAGGCGGCATCGACGGGTCAGAGCATCGCCGCGCTCTCCGGCGGAAACCAGCAGAAGGTCATTCTCGGACGATGGATGCTCGGCGGCTCCAGCCTGCTCATCCTCGACGACCCCACCGTCGGAGTCGACATCGGCGCCAAGGAGGAGATCTACCGACTCATCTCGGAGCTGACCGCGGACGGCACGGCGGTTCTGCTGCTGTCCTCCGAACTGCCCGAGGTACTCGGCCTGTCCGATCGCGTCATCGTCCTCTTCCACGGTGCGGTCGCCGCCACCTACACCAGCAATGACATTTCCGAACAGGCGCTGCTCCGCGCGGCGCATGGGGAGGCAGCATGACCAGTCTTGAAAGCGTCGCCGACGAAACCGTCCCAGCACAAAGGTCCCCGATGCGGGCCGGGCTGGGGATCTGGTTCGCGCGGCCCACGAGCAAGACGCTGGTCATGAACATCGGCATCCTCATCGTCCTGAGCGTGTGGCTGTCCTTCGCGACCAGTCAGTTCACGACGTCCCGGAACATCACCAACGTCCTCGGCCAGATCTCCTTCATCGGGATGTCCGCCTGCCTGGTCACTCTCGTCATGATCGCCGGCGGCCTGGACCTTTCCATCGGCTCCATCATCGCCGTCGCCGGCGTCACTGCCGCCAAGTTCGTCGCCGAAGCCCACTGGCCTCTCGGATGGGCGTTTCTCATGGGCGTCCTGGCCGGCGGCGTCATCGGAGCCCTCAACGCCCTCCTCATCGTGGGGATGAAGATCAACCCAGTGATCACCACGCTCGGCACCATGTACATCGGCCGGGGTCTGGCGAACGTCGTCGCTGGTGGATCCCCGGTCATCGGTGTGCCGCTCTCCTTCAACAATCTGGCAACCTCTGCCGTGGGACCAATCCCGGTCCCAGTCGCGATCTTCGCCGTGATCGCCCTCATCATGATCTTCGTCGAGCGCAAGACCATCCTCGGTCGGTGGACCATCGCCAGCGGAGGAAATCAAGAGGCGGCTCGCCTCTCGGGAATCCCGATCAACCGAACCCGAGTCACGCTCTACATCCTGTCCGGCCTCGCGGCCGGCGTCGCGGGCATCCTCATGAACTCCCGCATCGCCACCGGCGACCCGAATTCCGGCACTGGCTTCGAATTCGACGTCATCGTCGCCGTCGTCCTCGGCGGTACCGCCATCACCGGCGGACAGGGAACGATCATCGGTTCGATCGTCGGCGTGCTGATCGTGGGCGTCCTGAACAACGGCCTCAACCTGCTGGGCGTGTCGACGTTCTACCAGAACATCGTCCAAGGCGGTGTGCTCATCTTCGCCGTCGGCATCGACGAGGTGTTCCGGCATACCTGGCGCACCATCCTTAAACGACAGCGGCACTAAAGCCGCTACCAGAGCCAAGCCCAACACAGCAACGAGAGAAAGGGAGGACTGCCCATGTCCGCCACCCCACGAGAAGTGGCCGAATCCTACTGGCGCGCCGAAGAAAGCCGAGACATCGCGCGTATCCTGTCCCACTTCCATGAGGACGCCGTCTTCCATCCCGTATCCGGTCCACTCAAAGGCCACGCCGAGATCCGCACCTTCTACGACGGCATGGGCGACGCCTTCCCCGGCCTGGAAGTAGCCATCACCCACGAAATCGGCTCCGGTGATGAGGCGTGCCTGGAATGGGAAGCGGTCCTCATCGACCACGACGGCGTGCGGATCCCCATCCGAGGCGTCAACGTCGTGCATGTACGCGACGGCAAATTCGACTCGGTCCGCGCCTACTTCGACCCCACGCAGTTCCCGGCGACAGGCGGCCCGAAGTGATCGACTTGTACGTGACCCACCAGATCGGCGACACCGGGCTGCGCTTGCCGCAGATCGGACTCGGCACCGCCTCGCTCGGCAACTTCCTGCGCCCCATCAGCGACGAAGACGCCACGGCGGTCATCACGCGAGCATTGGAACGCGGCACGCGTTACCTCGACACCGCCCCGCTGTACGGACACGGCCTCGCTGAACAGCGCGTCCGAGCGGCGATCACCGGCATTCCCCGCGACGAACTCGTGATCTCCACCAAGGTCGGCCGGCTTCTGCGCGAAGACGCGCCCCGCGACGAGAGTCAGTACTTCAACGGGGAACCGTTCTACAAGGACGTCCCGTCCGCGGGCCCGGTCTGGGACTTCAGTGACAAAGGTGTCCGCCAGTCGGTAGAGGAAAGCATGCAGCGCGTCGGTGTCGATCGGTTCGACATCCTTCACATGCACGACCCCGACGAGCATTTCAAGCAGGCAAGCACCACCGGGTACAACGCCCTCAGCAAACTCCGGGCCGACGGCAAGGTTCAGGCCATCGGCGCAGGCATGAACCGCACCCCGGTCCTGACGGAACTCGTCCGCGACTGCGACCTCGACGTCATCCTCCTCGCCGGCCGATACACGTTGCTCGACCAAACCGGGATGGACGAGCTCCTTCCCATGTGCGCACGGCGCAAGACCTCGGTCGTCGCCGGGGGAGTGTTCAACAGCGGCATCCTCATCGACCCGGAGCCGGGTACGACCTTCGACTACGTTCCCGCGTCCCCGGAAGTCCTCGAACGCGCGCACCGCATCCGCAGCATCTGCGCCCGCCACGACATCCCCATGGCCGCTGCCGCCGTACAGTTCCCTCTTGCCCACCCCCAGGTGTGCAGCGTGCTCCTCGGGCCCAGATCACTCGACGAACTCGACATGGACCTCGGGCTCCTGTCCGTCGACATCCCCTCGGCCCTCTGGGCTGACCTTCGCGCGGAAAACCTGATCCGGCCCGATGCACCCTGCCCAGAGTAGAGAGGATCGCCCGATGGACGATCGCATTGAACGTATCGACGCCCACCACCACTTTTGGGATCCGGACCGTTATACCTACCCTTGGATGGCCGGCCGTGAGCTGGATCCCGTACGGAGAGCATTCGGGCCACGCGATATGCAGCCGCTGCTCGACGCCGCCAATATCACCGGAACCGTACTCGTCCAGACCGTGTCAGACGAGGGTGAGACCCGGGAATTCCTCCGGGTCGCGGCCTCGACACCGTTCGTCCGCGGAGTCGTCGGCTGGGTCGACCTCACCTCGCCGCAGGTAGGGCACGCCCTGGACGCCCTACTCGCCGAGGACAACGGTCGGTTCCTCGTGGGCATCCGCCACCTGGTACACGACGAAAGCGACGCGAACTGGCTGTGCCGGGACGACGTGCGCCGCGGCCTGCGAGCCGTAGCCGACCGCGGCCTCAGCTACGACCTTCTGGTACGTGCGCGGGAACTACCGGCAGCGGTCACGACGGTCAAGGCGCTGCCGGAGCTGAACTTCGTCGTGGACCACATCGCCAAGCCGACGATCGCCGCAGGCGCCGACGGCCTCTGGGCCCAGTGGATGCCGGCCCTTGCCCAATGCCCCAACGTGACGGTGAAGCTCTCCGGCATGATCACCGAGGCGGACTGGGCTACTTGGACCCCCAATGATCTCCGGCCGTTCGTCAGTCGTATCTACCAGTGGTTCGGCGCGGACCGCCTCATGTTCGGATCCGACTGGCCCGTCTGCCTGCTCGCCGGCACCTACGAGTCTGTTATCGACGGGTTGACCGCTGCCATCGGCACACTGAGCGCGGCTGAGATCGCGGCGCTTTTCGGCGGCACGGCTCACGCCTTCTACCGTCTGGGGGACCGTACGGTCTCCAGCGGTGCCTGATTGGTTTCGGGTCTCCAGCAATAGCCGCCCTGGGCACGGAAGTCCCCGAAGATCAGCGAGGTGCTGCCGCTGCTCTGTCTCCACGGTCTGTCGTCCGGGGATTCGTGCCCGCGCTGGAGCAGTTCCTCGGCAGCTCGGCCGGACTGTCGCCTGCCACGGTCACCCGGCTGACGGCCCAGTGGCAGGCCGACCCTGCCGCGTTCATGGACCGTGACCTGTCAGCCAGTCGACCTTCGCGACCGTGCGCCTGCGCACGAAGGTCACCAATGGCGCCGGCAGCCGGGCCGCCGGACTGGCCATGGTCTTCAAGCTCGTCGAGTCCGCCCAGGCCCGCTGGCGGGCCGTGAACGCGCCCCACCTCGTCGCCCTCGTCCGCGCCGGAGCCCGCTTCGAACGCGGCCACCTCGTCGAACGCCCCGAAACCCTCGCGGCGTGAGCAGCCTCAACCGATCCCTAGAATCTGACAATTACTCAACGGGAGCCACCGCTGATCACGACGTTAGGGTGTCCAGCATGAGCCGCATAGCGTTGAACGATGCCACGATGCACTACGACGACCAGGGGCCGTCGGACGGGCTGCCGGTCGTCCTCGTTCATGGTCATCCGTTCAACCGCACCTTGTGGGGGTCGGTGGCCAAGGCGCTGGCGGCGGCCGGACACCGCGTGATCGCCCCGGATCTGCGCGGCTACGGCGACAGCAGCGTCACCCCCGGCAAGGTCTTCCTCTCCGACTTCGCGGACGATATCGCTGCCCTCCTCGACCACCTGGGCGTGGAGCGTGCGGTCATCGGCGGGGTGTCCATGGGGGGCCAGATCACCATGGAGTTCCAGCGCCGCTACCCGCAGCGGGTGCGGGCGCTGGTGCTGTCCGACACGTCTGCGCCCGCCGAGACCGAGGAGGGCAAGGAGTTCCGCAACCGCCTGGCCGATCGGTTGCTGGCCGAGGGCATGGACGGGTACGCGGGCGAGGTGATCGACAAGATGCTCGCCGCGTACAACGTCACCGCCCTGCCGGACGTGGCGGCGCACGTCCTGGGCATGATGCGCGCCACCGACCCGCGGGGCGCCGCTGCCGCCCTGCGGGGGCGAGCCGAACGCCCCGACTACCGCGACACCCTCGCGGCCGTCGAGACGCCGGTCCTGATCGTGGTCGGCGTGGACGACGTCTACACCCCGGTCAGCAACGCCGAGGACATCCACCGCCTCATCCCGCACGCCACGCTGACTGTCATCGATCGGGCCGGCCACCTGCCGGGTGTCGAGCAGCCCGAGCAGTTCAATGCGGCGCTACTGGACTTCCTCAGCACGCAGGTAGCCGACCGTGCGTGAATCGCACCCGCTCCTCACCTTCTTCATAGACGCTGCCGACAGCCGCTTCCCGCCGGTCGACGGCCTGGTGACGGTGCTGCCGCCCCTGCCTGGTGGTCTCGAATGCTCGGTCGCCTTTACCGGTCACGCGGTCATCGCCACCGCCATGACCACCCTGGCCGTAGACGCCCAGGGCCCCGACGGTTTCGGCGAGTCTCTCTCTCCGGACTTCCTGCGCCACCTCGCCGGGCCCAAGGGCTGGATCGGCGTTACCGACGCCACACTCACCGCCCGCGGCACCGGCGGCACCCCGCGCCTGGCGGAGCTGACCGACGCGGACGACCATTCACGTGTCCGCCACGCCCGGCGACTGCGGACCAGCGTCCAGGTCTATGGTGACGAACGTGGCCTCATCATCCTGGCCGACGGCCTCGCCGGGCGACGGGAGCTGAGTATCGAACTCCACCGCGCTCAGGACAGCAGCCGAGGGCACGGGCGGTCGCTCCTCGCCGATGCCCTCTCGCTGGTCCCCGAAGGCGAACCGATCTTCGCCGCCGTTTCCCCGGGCAACGCCCGCTCCCTGCGTGCCTTCCTCGCCTGCGGTTTCACTCCCATCGGCAGCGAGGTTCTGCTGCGTCCCGAGCGGGGGTAACCGGCCTCGGCTGCGGGAATCGTGCGGTGACCGCGTTACTGTGCGGTGACCGCACCAGCTGGATGCCCGTTTACGGGGTGGTGTCTTCCAGTGGGCTGATGACTGGTGTGTTGACGTGCTGGTAGATCACCGAACTGCGGAAGTTGACGATCTCGCGGCGCTGGCTGAACCGGTCCATGAGGAAGGCGTGCAGTTGGTCGACGTCCTGGACTGGCACGTGGACGAGGAAGTCGTCATTGCCGGCGATGACGGGACTTCCGGCACTTCGGTGACGTAGCTCCTTGAAGCCTTCGATGACCTCTCTGCTGAGCGGGCGCACCTGGATCGACAGCAGCGCTTGCACTCGGCGGTTGAGAGCCCGCAAGGCGACCGCCGCGTGGTAGCCGGTGATCACTCCCCCGTTGCGCAGTGCCCGAACCCGTTCCAGGCAGGTGGACGGAGCGATGCCGAGCGTGCGGGCCAACTCCTTGTTGGTGGTCCGTGCGTCGCGCTGCAGGTGCTCCAGTAGCGCACGCACCAGACCGCGTCCGCTCTCCGATCGAAGGTCACCCGACAGGCTCTCAGCGGGTCGCCTGCTCGAGGAGCTCGAGCAGATGCCGGTACGGGTGGCCGGTCGCCCGGCTCATACCGAGCTCGCAGGTGCGGTTGGTCGAGGCGTACGCGGTGTACGTACGCCCGGCGAGGGCCGCGGCCTCCCGGGCGGTGGCGGACGCCGTCAGCTCCGGATGCAGCATCCCCCGGTCCCCGGCGAAGGCGCAGCAGCCCCAGTCGGCGGGGACGTCCACATCCTCGGCGATAACGGCGGCGACGGCCGTCAAAGCCTCGTTGGCTCCGAGCCGGGTGGAGGAACAGGTGGGGTGCAGCGCGAGGGACGGGAGCCGATCGGTGACCGTGAGCCCCGGCAGTACCTGCTCGTGTACGAAGACCACTGCGTCGATCAGGCGGATCCCGCTGCCGTCCAGGAGCTGCTCCAGCCCCTCCGTACAGGAGGCGGCGTCGGAGACCACCGGCAGGCTGCCCTGGCCGGTCGCCT